>JAKOMY010000016.1 GCA_022702225.1 Microbacteriaceae bacterium
CCGCCACCGCCGACCGCAACGACCCGCCCCCTGACCTGTCAAACTGCTCTCGTGACCGCCCGCATTGCCACCGTCCAGGCCGAGGCCGTCCCCGGCGCCGTCGAGGTCAACGTCACGCGAGCGGCGCGGTTCGTCATCGAAAGCGACGCGGCGGGAGCAGACGTCGTCCTCTTTCCCGAGGCGTTCCTCACCTGCTACGACGAGACCGTTTTCGCCGGTGTGCTGCCGAGCATCGCGGACCACGCGTGGCTCGCCCCGCTGCGGGAGGCTGTCGACGAGACGGGCGTCGCCGCCGTAGTGAATACCGCGCTCCAGGCGGGCGATCGACGAACGCTGACCGACCTCCTGTTTACCCCCGACCAACCGCCCTACCCCGCATACTCCAAGCAACACCTCCACCCGCCCGAGCGCGCCTTCTTCACCTCCGGCGCGCGTGGATACTCGTTCCGAATCCGCGACGTCGAGTTCGCCTTATCGGTCTGTTATGACGCGAACTTTCCCGAGCATGCCGCCGCGGCTGCGGCGGCCGGCGCCACCGTCTATCTCAACAGCGGCGCATATTTTCCGGGCGGTGGCCGCCGCCGCGATCTTCACCTGGCCGCACGTGCGCTCGACAACGGCATCTACGTCGTCTACAGCGGTCTCGTCGGCGTTCCGAGCGACTTCATCGGCGGCTCGGCCATCTTCGACCCGCTGGGACGCCGCATCGCGGCCGTCGGCGAACGCGAAGGGCTGGCCATCGCCGACATCGACCCCGCTGTCGTGGAAGACGTCCGTCGCGACCAGCGCATGTGGGCGGACCGCCGAGACGACCTGGGCGCCTTCGAGCGATCCGGCGAACTCCGGTCACAAGCCGGTCGCGCAGCACCGGCCTGAAACGGCTGAGCGAATCTCCCCCCACCACCCGGCCGTCCCGCCAGACCCTCTACCCGCGCGGCGACCCCGCGCCACGAGGCGCGCGCAACGCCGGCCCGGACCAGTCCGGCGAACGTCCGCCACCACCCGGCCGTCCCGCCCGTCCCTCAACCTGCACGGCGAACCCACGCCACGAGCCGCTCCCGCAACACCGGCCCGAACCAGCCCGGCGAACGTCCGCCACCACCCGCCCGTCCCTCAACCCGCACGGCGACCCCGCGCCACGAGCCGACAGCACCGCACAACCGAAGACATTCCGCCGAGCCCTCTCACCACCCCGCAGCGGTACGCGACTCAAAGGTGATCGCCGCCCCACGAAGTTCATCGGGTTTCTCAGGGTCCGCAGCTCGGCTCGGCGGTTGCAGCGCCCCGCCCGCATGCGGCGAATTCGCAGAACGATCCGCTCACGCACAGGAAAACGAACGTGCTTCAACGCGCTCCCCGTGTAACGCGAAAGCCCCCCATCCCGAAGGACGAGGGGCTTTCGCTGCGAGAACCGCTGCGGATCAACGACCGCCGAAGTTCTTGAAGCGCTGGTTGAACTTCTCGACGCGACCGGCCGAGTCCATGATGCGCTGCTTGCCCGTGTAGAACGGGTGCGAAGCCGACGAGATCTCCACGTCGATGACGGGGTACTCCACGCCGTCGAGCTCGATCGTCTTGTCGCTGGACACGGTCGAACGGGTGAGGAACGTGTCGCCCGAACCGAGGTCGCGGAACACGACGGCCTTGTACGTGGGGTGGATGTCAGTCTTCATGGGAGGTCCTTTGAGAAGTGGTGTCCTGGATTCTGCCAGGACGTCAAAGTCTGCGGCGCCGATGGCACCAACGGAAGAGTCTACCAGGCCCAGCTCCGGGCCGCGGCCCCGTGATTCGAGCGCCGATCGGATCAGGAGGCGCGAGCCGCCCAGCGCCCGGCTTCGTGCGTGAGCGTGATGTCGAGCCCGAACGTCTTGGAGAGGTTCTCGGCCGTCAGCGCCTCGTCGAGGGGCCCGGATGCCACGACCTCACCGTCACGCAGAAGAAGAACGTGCGTGAACCCGACGGGGATCTCCTCGACGTGGTGCGTCACCATGACCATCGCGGGCGTGGTGGGAGCCTGTGCGTAACCGGACAGCAGAGCCAGCAGCTCTTCGCGCGCTCCGAGGTCGAGGCTGGCCGTCGGCTCGTCGAGCAGCAACAGCTCGGGGTCGGTCATGACCGCGCGGGCGATCTGCACGCGCTTCTGCTCGCCGTCGCTCAGGGTGCCGAAGGTGCGGTCGGCGAGGTGGTCGAGTTTCCACTCGGCCAGCACGCGCAGTGCGCGACGCTCGTCGATGTCGTCGTAGTCCTCGCGCCAGCGACCGACGACCGAGAAGGCCGCCGTGAGCACGACGTCGAGCACGGTCTCTTCCGGCGGCACGCGACGCGCCATCGCCGACGACGCGAACCCGATGCGCGGGCGGAGCTCGAACACGTCGGTGCGACCCAGACGCTCGCCGAGGATCGTCACCGAACCCGACGTGGGGTGCAGCAGCGTGTCGGCGAGCTGGAGAACCGTCGTCTTCCCCGCGCCGTTCGGGCCGAGGACGACCCAGCGCTGGTCATCCGACACCGTCCAGTCGAGGTGGGACACGATGTCCCGCGCGTTCCGGCGGACGACGACGTCGGAGAACTCGAGAACCTGGGGCATGCCTCCAGCCTACTGTCCGAGCCGGAGAGAATCGGATGCCACGCGGCCCCTGTGGACAGCGGGCCACGGCCAGCGCAGGACCCGGGCGCACA
>JAKOMY010000150.1 GCA_022702225.1 Microbacteriaceae bacterium
TGGGCGGAGCACTCGTGGCCACAGGAGCGATCCTGCCCGCCGGTGCCGCCGTCGCCCCCGCCGTCAACACCCCGGCGGACCTGCCCAAGCAAGAACCGGGTGTGACGCTTCGCACCTACTCCACCCCACCCCTCACCGAGCTCTGCACGCTCAAGTCGGGACAGACCCCCAACGTCGACAAGCTCATGTCGACGATCGACTGGAGCACCGACGAGCAGTTCGGTGCGGGTGACAACTTCATCACGCACGCCCTGGCCAATCTCACCGTCAGCACCCCCGGCTCGTATACCTTCCGTCTGACGAGCGACGACGGTTCGCGCCTCACTCTCGACGGCACGCAGCTGATCGACAACGACGGCCTCCACGGAGCGGAATCGGTCGAGGGCACCGTCACGCTCGACGTGGGCGTCCACGACCTCTTCGTGGAGATGTTCGAGGCCACCAACGGTCAGCAGCTCACGGTCGAGTGGAAGACCCCGGGCTCGTCGAGCTTCACCGTCATCCCGAACGACGTCCTCAGCACCGAGGCGGGCGTCGTGCGCGTCACCGCCCCCGGGACGAAGTACTGCGAGGGCAGCACCGACTCCGCCGGAGACGGTCTGCGCCTGGATGCCGTGAATCCCGACTACACGCTGGTGAACCTGCGCCCCGAGGGCTTCAACCCCAAGGTCTCGGGGCTGGCCTTCCTCGGCAACGGCGACCTCGCGGTGCTGACCACCGGCTCGGTCAACTCCGGTGGCTGGGACACCTCCACCCCCGGAAAGGTCTTCGTGCTCAAGGGCGCCCAGGCGGCCGACGGCCCCGAGGACGTCACCGTCGTCGAGGCGGCCGGCGGTCTGCTCAACCCCATGGGCATCGACGTCATCGACGACAAGATCTACGTCTCGGAGCGCTACCAGCTCACGGAGCTCAGCGACGCGAACGGCGACGGCTCGTACGAGACGAAGCGCAAGGTCGCGGAGTACCCCTCGGGCAACAACTTCCACGAGTTCGCCTTCGGTCTGATCCACGACGAGGACAACTTCTACGTCAACCTCTCCGTCGCGATCGACAACGGCGGAGCCACGACCAACCCGCAACCGGCGAAGAACCGCGGAACGTCGGTGAAGATCGACCGCGCCACCGGAGCGATCAGCTACGTGGCCGGGGGTCTGCGCACACCCAACGGCGTCGCCTTCGGTCCCGAGAACGAGCTCTTCGCGATGGACAACCAGGGTGCCTGGCTGCCGGCGAACAAGCTCGTCAACATCAAGCAGGACCGCTTCTTCAACCACTACACGAACCCCGCCGGTCCCTTCGACACCAACCCGGTGACCCCGCCGGTGGTGTGGATCCCGCAGAACGAGATCGGCAACTCCCCGAGCACGCCCATCATGCTCAAGGACGGCCCCTTCGCCGGCCAGATGATGTTCGGCGACGTCACCTACGGCGGCCTGCAGCGCGCCTTCCTCGAGAAGGTCGACGGCGAGTTCCAGGGAGCGGTCTTCCGCCACTCCGCGGGCTTCGAGGTCGGCGTGAACCGCGTCATCGAGGGTCCCGACAAATCGCTCTACATCGGCGGCACGGGTGAGGGTGGCAACTGGGGCGAGGCGGGCAAGCTCACCTACGGCCTGCAGAAGCTCGTCCCGAAGACCTCGCAGAACACGTTCGACATGACCTCGATGAAGGTCGTCGAGGGCGGTTTCGAGATCGAGTACACCCAGCCCCTGTCCGACGAGACGGTGGCGAACCTCGCCACGGCGTACCGCGCCGAGCAGTGGCGCTACCTGCCGACCTCCACCTACGGCGGTCCCAAGGTCGACGAAGAGATCCTGTCGCTGACGAGCGCCACGGCATCCGCCGACCGCAAGACGGTCACGGTGACCTTCGACGGTCTCAAGCAGGGCCGCGTCGTGCACCTTCGCTCCCCGCAGCCCTTCGCCGCCGCCAGTGGCGACACGCTGTGGAGCACCGAGGCCTGGTACACGCTCAACTCCCTGCCGGGCTACGTCTCGCCGGCCGACCAGGGCTGGTACGAGGCCGAGGAGGCCCGCCTGATCGGCGGTGCGAAGTTCGACGCCGAGCACAGCGGCTACTCGGGTGCCGGTTTCGCCGGTGGCCTGTGGCAGGCCGGTTCCGCGGTCGAGTTCACGGTGAACGCCGAAGCCGCGGGCACCGTTCCGGTCCACGTGCGCTACTCCAACGGGCCGAACCCCGCGCCCGGCACCAAGGACGTGAACCTGTACGTCAACGGCCAGAACCTCGGCAAGTGGGACTTCCCCTCGACCGGTGACTGGAAGACCTGGGCCACGATCACGCGCGACATGCCGCTGGTCGCCGGGGCGAACACGATCGCGCTGAAGTACGAGTCGGGCAACAAGGGCAACATCAACGTCGACGTCCTGTCGATCGGCACCGCCGACATCTGCGCTCCGGCGCAGGTCGAGGACGGGTATCGATCGATCTTCGACGGCACGCTCGAGAGCCTCAACGCCGGCTGGCGCATGGCGGGCCCCGGGGGCTTCGGTCGTCAGAACGACTGCAG
>JAKOMY010000152.1 GCA_022702225.1 Microbacteriaceae bacterium
ACGGCAAGATCCGCGCGGTCGCGAAGGGCGTGCGACGCACCTCCTCGAAGTTCGGGTCTCGGCTCGAGCCGTTCATGGTCGCCGATGTGCAGCTGTCGACGGGACGCAACCTCGACATCGTGCAGCAGGCCGAGTCGCTCGGGTCGTACGGGGCCGACATCGTCACCGACTACGACCGCTACACCACCGCCAGCGCGATGGTCGAGACCGCCGACCGATTGAATGAAGCCGAGGCGACCCCGCAGCAGTATCTCCTGCTGGTCGGCGGGCTGCGCTCACTCGCCCGTGGGGAGCACGCCGAACGCAGCGTGCTCGATGCGTACCTGCTGCGCGCCATGGCTCTCTCCGGCTGGGCGCCGGGGTTGACCGAGTGCGCGCGCTGCGGCACGGTCGGCGATCACGACTACTTCCTGCCCCAGCTCGGGGGTGTCATCTGCTCCACCTGCGCCCCGGCGGGCTCGCCCCGTGTGGCGCGCGACACGGTCGACGTGCTCCGCGCGCTCATGGCGGGGGAGTGGGAGGTCGTCGACGCCGCCCCGGGCCGAACGACCGCGGCAGCCTCCGGTCTCGTGGCGGCCTACGCGCAGTTCCATCTCGAACGTGGCATCCGTTCCCTCTCGCACCTGGAGTCGCATCGATGACCCCCAAACCGTTCACGCACCGCGACGCCGTGCCGTACCGCCCCCTCGACTGGACCGGCGAGTATCCGCCGAGCTACCCCAAGGGGTCCGTCCCCGAGCACGTCGCGATCGTGATGGACGGCAACGGCCGCTGGGCCAATCGGCAGGGCCTCACGCGCGTCGAGGGGCACCGGGCGGGCGAGGCCGCTCTGCTCGACGTCGTCGCCGGCGCCATCCAGGCGGGGGTGAAGCACCTGTCGGTCTACGCCTTCTCGACCGAGAACTGGTCGCGTTCCCCCGACGAGGTGCGCTTCCTCATGGGCTTCAACCGCGAGGTGCTGCACCGTCGCCGCGACCAGCTGAACGAATGGGGGGTGCGGATCCGCTGGTCGGGCCGGAAGCCCCGCCTGTGGGGTTCGGTGATCAAGGAGCTCCAGCACGCGGAGCGGCTCACCGAGGGCAACTCGACCCTCACGCTCACCATGTGCGTCAACTACGGCGGACGCGTCGAGATCGTCGATGCCATGCGCCGCATCGGCGACGACATCGCGGCCGGAAAGCTCAAGCCGTCCGCGGTGACCGAGAAGCTCATCCGCAAGAATCTGTATCAGCCCGACATGCCCGACGTCGATCTGTTCGTGCGCTCGAGCGGCGAGCAACGCACCTCGAACTTCCTCCTGTGGGAGTCGGCGTACGCCGAGATGGTGTTCCTGGACACCCTCTGGCCCGACTTCCGTCGCACGCACCTGTGGGACGCGATCGGTCTGTACCTCTCGCGCGATCGCCGCTTCGGCGGGGCGGTGGACACCCCCACCGCGTGACGGATGCCGCGAACGGAATAGATCGACTCATCGAACGGTTGCACGCGATATGACGGATGCCATCAAGATCGACGTGTGGAGCGACATCGCCTGCCCCTGGTGCTACATCGGCAAGCGGAACCTCGAGAACGGCCTGGCCGCGACCGCGTCGGATGACGACGCCCCGGTCGTCGAGATCGAGTACCACTCGTTCGAGCTCTCGCCCGACACCCCCGAGGACTTCGACGGGGGAGAGGTCGATTACCTCTCGCAGCACAAAGGCATCTCTCCCGAATCGGCGCGCGAGATGCTCGACCGCGTGACCGGCGTCGCCGCCGACGCCGGCCTCGAGTACCGCTTCGACATCCTCAAGCACACGAACACCGTCAAGGCGCACGAGCTGTTGCACTTCGCCAAAGAGAACGGCCGCCAGCTGGAGCTGGCCGAGCTGCTCATGTCGGCGTACTTCCTCGAGGGTCGCCACGTCGGCCGCGACGAGGATCTCGTCGCTCTCGCCGTCGAGGCCGGGCTCGACCAGGATGCCGCCCGGGAGGCCCTCGCATCGCAGCGCTACCGGCCCGCGGTCCGCGCCGACCAGGCTCAGGCGCAGCAGTACGGCATCACCGGCGTTCCCTTCTTCGTCATCGACGGCAAGTACGGCGTGAGCGGCGCTCAACCCGTCGAGGCGTTCACGCAGATCGCCCGCCAGGTGTGGGGCGAGCGCCGCGAGGCAGCCGAGACCGCCGACGCGTGAGGCTCCTCCCCAGCGGTGCCCGTTCCCGGTTCATCGGGATCGGGCACCGCTGTCGTTATCCGTCTGGGAGAATGGTGCAGTGAACACGGCAATGGCTCCGACGCGGTCGCTCCGCATCGGCAACATCGAACTCGACGCTCCCGTCGTGCTCGCCCCGATGGCCGGCATCACGAACACGGCGTTTCGTCGCCTGTGTCGCGAATACGGTGCCGGGCTCTACGTGAGCGAGATGATCACGACACGCGCACTGGTGGAGCGCAACGACACCACCATGCGTCTGATCCGCCACCACGAGTCCGAGACCCCGCGGTCGATCCAGCTCTACGGCGTCGACCCCGCGACGGTCGAGACGGCCGTGAAGATGATCGTCGACGAGGACCACGCCGACCATGTCGACCTCAACTTCGGCTGCCCGGTACCCAAGGTCACGCGCCGAGGCGGGGGAGCCGCTCTCCCCTGGAAGACGTCGCTCTTCCGCGAGATCGTGGAGCGCGCTGTGACCGCCGCGGGCGACATCCCGCTCACGATCAAGATGCGAAAGGGCATCGACGCCGACCACCTCACCTACCTCGAGGCCGGACGCATCGCCGAGGGCGCGGGAGTGGCGTCCATCGCGTTGCACGCCCGGACGGCATCCGAGTTCTACTCGGGCCACGCCGACTGGGCGGCGATCACCAAGCTCAAAGAGACGGTCACGAGCGTTCCCGTCCTCGGCAACGGCGACATCTGGTCGGCGGACGACGCCGTGCGCATGATGGACGAGACCGGCTGCGACGGCGTGGTCGTCGGTCGCGGCTGCCTCGGTCGGCCTTGGCTGTTCGGTGACCTCGCTCGCGCGCTCGGCGGCCCCGACGCGGCGCACGGCGACCCCGTCGACGCCACCCTGGGCTTCGTGGCCCGCGCTTTCCGCCGTCACGCCGAATTGCTCGTCGAGTTCTTCGACGACGAGGGGCGCGGATGCCGTGACATCCGCAAGCACGTCGCCTGGTACTTCAAGGGGTACCCGGTCGGCGGAGAACTGCGCGCAGCCCTCGCGACCGCCTCGACCCTCGACGAGATCGACGAACTCCTCGCCACGATGGAGCTCGACGCGCCCTACCCCGGGGCCGCGGCCGAGGGACAGCGGGGTCGCGCCGGTACGCCCAAGCGCCCCGCCCTCCCCGACGGGTGGCTCGAGTCCCGCGAGATCGGTCACGAGGCCGGCCGCGAACTGGCCGCAGCGGAATTGCACCACAGTGGCGGGTGAGCTCTCGCCGGCGGTCGCTCGACCGGTCGGCTACGACGACGCCGATGCGGCACGCTTCCACGTCGAGAACCACCGATCCCAGCGCGATGACTTCGCGCGCGACCGCGCGCGCGTGCTGCACTCGGCGGCTCTTCGGCGTCTGGCCGCGAAGACGCAGGTGCTGAGCCCCGCAAGCCCCGCCGACTTCGCCCGCAACCGCCTCACGCATTCGCTCGAGGTCGCCCAGGTGGGCCGTGAATTGGCCACCGCCCTGCAGCTGTCGCCCGACGTCGTCGACACCGCCTGCCTGAGTCACGACCTGGGTCACCCGCCCTTCGGCCACAACGGAGAGCGCGCGCTCAACGACTGGGCGGCTGACATCGGCGGCTTCGAGGGCAACGCGCAGACGCTGCGCATCCTCACCCGCCTCGAGCCGAAGACCTTCGGCGCCGACGGCGAGCCCTTCGGCCTCAACCTCACCCGCTCGAGCCTCGACGCCACCTGCAAGTACCCGTGGACCATCGACGAGCCCGTCCCCGACCCGGGTGGGCGCCTCAAGTTCGGCGTCTACCCCGACGACGAGCCCGTGTTCCACTGGATGCGCGGGGGAGCCCCCGCCCGTCGGCGCTGCGTCGAGGCCGAGGTCATGGATCTCTCGGACGACATCGCCTACTCGGTGCACGACTTCGAAGACGCCGTGGTCAACCGCTACGTCGATCCCGCTCGTCTGGCATCCCGCGTCGGACGAGAAGGATTGCTCGACGCGATCCAGAGCTGGGTGGGGTACGACTTCGTGCGCGACGATCTCGCGGCGGGCCTCGAACGGCTCATGGCCATGCCCGAGTGGATCCACTCCTTCGACGGCACGCGTCCCGCGCTCGCGCGGCTCAAGAACCTCACCTCCGACCTCATCGGTCGCTTCGCCCGCGCCGCGACCGCGGCGACCCGCGAGGCGTATCCCGCCGATCAGCTGACCCGGTATCGCGCGCACGTCATCGTGCCCGCCGAGGTCGAGGTCGAGATGGCGGTGCTTAAGGGCATCATCGGCGCGACGGTCGTCTCGATCGACGGCCGCAAGGTGCTGTATCGCGAGCAGCGCCACGTGCTCAAGCGCTTGGCATCCGCTCTCTGGGAGAACCCGGGGGCGCTCGACGCCCTGCACGCGCCCGACTTCGCCGCGGCGGTGGACGACCAGGCCCGGCGTCGGGTGGTCGTCGACCAGGTCGCGAGCCTCACCGACCAGCTCGCGATCGCGTGGCACGGACGACTTGTCGGAGAAGTGGATGCCGCGGAGCTCGGCGTCTGGGCGCCCGGAGCGCGAAGCGCGCGAGGAGCGGATACCTGATGCCCCGCATCCGCCAGTCCGATGTCGAAGAGGTCAAAGCGCGGGTCAACATCGCCGACGTCGTCGGTGAGCGCGTCGCGCTGAAATCCGCCGGCGTCGGCTCGATGAAGGGCCTGTGTCCGTTCCACGACGAGCGCAGTCCCAGCTTCCACGTGCGCCCGCAGGTCGGCTACTACCACTGCTTCGGCTGCGGCGAGTCGGGAGACGTGTACTCGTTCCTTCGGGCGATGGACCACGTGTCGTTCACCGAGGCCGTCGAGCGCATGGCGGCGCGCGTCGGCTACACCCTCCACTACGAAGACGGCGGCCCCGCCCCCGAGACCACGGGGCGCTCGCGGCTGTACGCGGCCAACGCCGCCGCGGCGGAGTACTTCCGCGCCCAGCTCATGACGCCCGAAGCAGACACGGGGCGGCGCTTCCTCGGCGATCGCGGCTTCGACGCCGGAGCCGCCGCGCACTTCGGAGTCGGCTACGCCCCCAAGGGCTGGTCGCACCTCATGGATCACCTGCTCGCGCAGAAGTTCACCCGCGACGAGCTGCTGCAGGCGGGGCTCGTGTCCCAGGGGCAGCGCGGTGTCTACGACCGGTTCCGCGGTCGTCTCGTGTGGCCGATCCGCGACGTCACCGGACAGGTCATCGGCTTCGGCGCGCGCAAACTCTTCGACGACGACCAGGGGCCGAAGTACCTCAACACCCCCGAGACGCCGATCTACAAGAAGGCGCAGGTCCTCTACGGCCTCGACCTCGCCAAGCGCGACATCTCGCGCTCGCACCGGGTCGTGGTCGTCGAGGGGTACACCGACGTCATGGCGTGCCACCTCGCCGGCATCACCACGGCCATCGCGTCGTGCGGCACGGCTTTCGGCACGGACCACATCACGGTGCTGCGTCGGGTCATGGGCGACGACAGCTCTTCGGGCGAAGTGGTCTTCACCTTCGATCCCGATGCCGCGGGGCAGAAGGCGGCGCTGCGCGCTTTCGCAGACGAGAAGCGCTTCGCCGCGCAGACGTACGTCGCCGTCGCCCCCGAGGGCCTGGATCCATGCGACCTGCGCCTCCAGCGCGGCGACGGTGCGGTGCGGGCGCTCATGGAGAACAAGGCGCCGATGTTCGAGTTCGTCATCGACCAGCGCCTGAAGGATTTCGACCTCTCCAGCGTCGAGGGCCGTGCCGGTGCTCTTCGCGCGGCCGCCCCGATCGTCGCCGACATCCGCGATCCCGCCCTGCGTCCGGGCTACGTGCGGGTGCTCGCGCGCCGTCTCGGCCTCGACATGCCGGAGGTGCAGACGGCCGTCGAGCGTGCGGCTCGCGGTGCGGACCGCGCCGAGAAGCGTGAGACCCGCAAGGACTCCGAGCCCGCACCGATCGCGATCTCGGTCACCATGGCGTCTCTGCCGAACAACCGCGACGTCGCCCTCGAGCGCGGCGCGATGATGGCGTTCCTGCAGTACGGGCATCGCATCGAACCCGATGTCTTCCTGCGAGCGCTCCAGACGCCGTTCACGCATCCCGCTCTCGAGGCGGTGCGCAGCTCTCTGGCATCCACCGATCTGTCGCAGCCCGGCTGGGCCGTCGCCGCCGTCGAAGCCGTGCGCGAGCCGTTCCGCTCGCTGGCTGCCGAGCTGCTGACCGCCGAATTCCCGGCGCGCACCGAAGAGGGAGCCGTCGCCTCGGCGAACGACCTCGCCCGGGGTTTGCTGGTGCGCGAACTCGAGCGTGAGAAGAACGAGCTGCTCCGCGGAATCCAGCGGGTGCCCGCCGATTCCGACGAGGGCAAGCGCCTGCGGTTCCGGCTGCGCGAGCTCGACGCCGACCGTCAGCGACTCATCGTCTCCTGAACGGGCACTGCCGCGCGCCGCTGGCATCCCTCGTACTCGTCAGGGAGGATGAGTCAATGCCCCGGACACTCGACACCGACGTCGCCCTTCGAGCCGATGACCTGTCCCTGGCGCGTAGCGGCGTGCGCGTGATCGACGGGATCACCTTCACCCTTCCCGCGGCGCGCACGATGGTCGTCCAGGGCGCGACGGGTTCGGGCAAGAGCTCGCTCGTCTCGCTGCTGGCCGGTCACCCCGACGACGGGCTCACGGTGGTCGGGGGAGACGCCCGCGTGCACGGCATCTCGGCTCGGCGTCCGGGGCGCGCCCGTCGCGAGTGGGTCTTTCACACCGGTTACCTGCCACAGGGGGCGGGTGCGGCGCTGCCCTCACGCTTGACCGTGCAGGACGTGATCGCCGAGCCGATCACCAGTCGCGACCGCAAGGTCAACACGCGGGCGCTCGCGGTGCGCGTAGCCACGCTCCTCGACGAGATGGAACTCCCGCTCGGCACGGCACCGAAGTACCCCTACGAGCTGAGCGCGGGCATGCGTCAGCGCGTCGCTCTGGCGCGGGCTCTCGTCCTGGAGCCGCGGCTGTTCGTCGCCGACGACCTGTACGCCAACCTCGATCTCGAGGTGCGCGCGGCTGCGCGCGCGTCGATCACGCGCCGGCGCGACGAACGCGGAATGGCCTCGCTCATCGTGACGAACGACGCCGATGCCCCGAAAGACCTGGATGCCGATGTGCTCGTCCTGCACGCGGGCCACGCCGTGGGACTCGGTCATGGCGACCAGGCTGTGCAGTGGACGCCCGACGGCACGCCCGAGCGGCGGATTTCGGCGGGCTGATTTTTCCGCCGCCCCCGCGTGCTGTTAGTATCGTGGGGTTGCCCGCCGCAAGGTGAGCATGATCCTCGGTAGCTCAATTGGCAGAGCAATCGGCTGTTAACCGATAGGTTCTTGGTTCGAGTCCAAGCCGGGGAGCCAGAGAAAGCCCGACGCGTCAGCGTCGGGCCTTCGTCGTTCGCAGGCGGCGCGCAGCGGCAGATCCTTCTCGCTCACGACCCGGTCGAGAGCTGGGCCGCCGAGCCGCACCGAGCCCGCGCCTCCACTCGGGGCATGCCTCGCACGCTCGTCCCGGTCGCTGCCCGCATGCACCGTCCGAGGTCCCGGACGGTCGGCTAACCCGACGGAGCTTCCCCGCTTTTGCCACTGCCCTGGCCCTTCCCCCCGCCCGGACCTTTGCCGTTGGCCGAGCCGTTGCCCTTGCCGGGGCCCGCGACCCCGGGAGTGGCCCCACCATCCGTCGGCTCCGGGGAGGGCGAGGCGCTCGGCATCGGCACGACGGATCCGCCGCCTCCGGGCACCGTCGCTCCGGGCTCCGGCTCGACGATCGCGAAACCGCCGCCGCCGGGGGCGTCCCCATCCGGCTGTGACGCCCCGCCCTCCGGTACTTTCGCAACGGGCGAGCCCGGGGCGGGCTGCACGGGCTGGGGTGCGACCGGAACGGGAGAGGGCGGTGGGGTCTCGGCATCCGTGCTCGAGACGGGCTCGACCGATGAGGGCGCGTTCTCCGCGACGAGAGGGGCCGACGTCGAGGACGGCGCGGGTGTGTCGATGCGGTCCGTGGCCGGGTCGGGCACCGCGCCCAGCGAGAACGCCATCACGTGCCCGCCCACGAGGAGGGCGACGCCGGCTGTGGCACCGAGCCAGAGCCGCCGGAACGACCGGCGTCGACGCGTCGAGGGCGCGAACGAGCTCCCGGATCCGGCTCCGACGGACGCCGCGGCGGCGACCGGGGCGGTCTCGTCGGTCTCCGTCGCACGCGCGAC
>JAKOMY010000228.1 GCA_022702225.1 Microbacteriaceae bacterium
CGCAGCGTCCTGGCCGCGTGACGCGCGCGGAGGAAAGGCCCGGGCGGATGTCGGCGGGTCGTGCGAGCATGCCGGTGCGGGCTTCGCCGCGCCGATGAGACGGGAGTGACATGACGGATCACGATGCAGGGTACGAGACGATCCGCGTCGAGCAGCGCGCACGAGTCGGGTGGATCACCCTCGATCGCCCCGAGGCGCTGAACGCGCTCAACACACGGACCATGACCGAGGTCGTCGCGGCTGCCGAGGCGTTCGACGCCGACGAAGGCGTCGGCGCGATCGTGGTGACCGGCAGCGAGAAGGCCTTCGCGGCCGGGGCCGACATCAAAGAGATGGAGCAGAAGTCGGGTCTCGACATGATGCTCACCGACCACTTCGGTGCCTGGGCGCGCTTCGCCGCCGTCCGCACGCCCGTGATCGCCGCGGTCTCGGGGTACGCCCTGGGCGGCGGGTGCGAGCTCGCTCTCATGTGCGATGTGATCCTGGCATCCGATCGCGCGAAGTTCGGCCAGCCCGAGGTGCAGCTCGGCGTGATCCCGGGCATGGGCGGCACCCAGCGGCTCGTCCGCGCGCTCGGGTACTACAAGGCCGCCGAGCTCGTGCTCACCGGACGCATGATCGACGCCGCCGAGGCCGAGCGCGCCGGACTCGTCTCTCGTGTGGTGGCGTCGGCCGACCTGCTCGACGAAGCCGAGGCGGTCGCCCGCACGATCGCAGAGAAGCCGCTCCCGGCTCTGTACGCGGCCAAGGCCGCTCTCGACGTGGCCCTGGAATCGACGCTGGCCGAGGGCGTGCGCTTCGAGCGTCAGGCGTTCGCGGCGCTGTTCGACACCGCCGATCAGAAGGAGGGGATGGCGGCCTTCCGCGAGAAGCGGTCGCCGTCGTTCACGCACCGATGAGCGCTCAGAGCGGATCGGGCACCGGCGCGGGGTCGGCGAAGTCGCCGGCGCCCTTGCGGAAGCGCGCGATGATCCGCACCAGTGCCGTCGCGTCCTCGTCGTCGAGGCCCAGATCGGCGAACACCTCGTTCAAGGCCGTCGTGGCGTCGTCGACCCGTCGACGCCCGTCCTCGGTGAGCGCGAGCAGGGCCGCACGCCCGTCGGTCGGGTGCGGTTCGCGCGTCACGAGCCCGTCTCGAGCGAGGCGCTCGACCGTGTTCGTGACGCTCGTCGGGTGCACCTGGAGGCGCGCGATCGCGCTGGCCATCGGCATCCGGCCCTCTCGCGTGAAGGCGAGCAACCGCAGCATCTCGAACCGCGAGAACGACAGGTCGAAGGGCTTGAGCGCTCGATCGATGGATGCCAGGAGCAACTGGTGCGCGCGGATCACCGAGGTCACGACCGTCATGCCGTCGGCGGCGTCGTCCCACCCGTGCGCGAGCCACTGGCGCTTGGCCTCGGCGATCGGGTCGACCGGTAATCGTCGCGTCATCGGTCCTCCTCGCGTTTCACGGTACCGCTCGCCCGCGGGCCGCGCTGCCCGGCGGCGGCTGAGCCCGTCGGCGCCCCGAGTCCGGCCGCTGCCGCGGGGTGGCGGCATTCGTCCTCTCACCGAAGGAGCCTGATCGATGAAGATCGTGGTGCTGATCAAGGAAGTCCCCGACACCTGGGGCGAGCGTCGCCTCGACCTCGAGACCGGGCTCTCCGACCGTGCCGCGTCGGCCCCGGTGCTCGACGAGATCGACGAGCGCGCGGTCGAAGCCGCCCTCGCATACGCCGACGCGAACCCCGGCACCGAGGTCGTGGTGCTCACGATGGCTCCGGCCTCGGCCACGGCGACCGTGCGAAAGGCGCTCGCGATGGGCGCGACCTCGGCCGTGCACGTCGTCGACGACGCCCTGCGCGGTGCCGACCTGCTGTTGACCGCCGACGTGCTCGCGGCAGCCATCCGGCGCACGGGGTTCGACCTGGTCATCGCGGGCAACCTCTCCACCGACGGCGGTGGGGGAGTCGTTCCGGCGATGGTCGCCGAGGTGCTCGGCGTGCCGCAGCTCACCGCGCTGTCGAGTCTCGAGGTGACCGACGACACCGTGTCCGGTGACCGCGTGAGCGATGCCGGGACGATGCGGGTGTCGGCGTCGCTTCCCGCGGTGGTCTCGGTGACCGAGGCGCTGCCCGAGGGGCGGTTCACGACGTTCAAGGGCATCATGGCCGCGAAGAAGAAGCCGTACGAGACCCCGGATGCCGTCGAGCTGGGCGTCGAGGCCGAAGACCCGGCGCAGGCCCGGTACATCATGCTGTCGGTTGCCGAGAGGCCGCCGCGAGAGGCCGGGACGAAGATCGTCGACGAGGGCGATGCCGGCGAGAAGCTCGCGGCCTTCCTCGTGGCCGAGGGGGTGGCGTGATGAGCACTGCTCTCGTGCTGCTCGAGGTGCTGCCCTCGGGAGCGCTGGCGGCCTCGTCCCCCGGGCTGCTCGTGGCCGCGGACGCGGTGGGAGAGCCGGTCGCGGTGATCGCGGCCCCCGCCGGGGTGCTCGACCGCGCCGCCCGGGAGGCCGCGGAGCTCGGGGCGGTCCGCGTCCTCTCCGTCGAGGTGGACCCCGCCCTCCTGACCGGCCCGGTCGTCGACGTGCTCGCGGCCGCCGTGGCAGCCGAGAACCCCGACCTGGTGCTCGCTTCGAACGCCATCGAATCGCGTGATGCGGTGGCCCGCCTCGCGGTGCGGCTGCGCCTGCCCCTCGCCACCGACGTCGTCGGCGTCGCTCGAGACGACCTCGGGGTGGTGGCCCACCACTCGGTGTTCGGCGGTGCCTTCGCCGTCGACGGCGCGCCCACCTTCGGGCCCCTCGTCGCGACCCTGCGGCCCGGGGCGGTCGAGGGGCGCCTCGACGCGCGGCCGCTCGCCGTGCGAGACCTCGAGGCGCCGGCATCCGCGATGCCCTCCGCTCGCGTCGAGGCGTTCTCCGAGACGACCGCTCCCTCGACCCGGCCGGAGCTGCGCGGTGCGGCGACGGTCGTCGCCGGGGGCCGGGGCGTGGGATCGAAAGAGGACTTCGCCCTCGTCGAGCAGCTCGCCGACGCCCTGGGCGCTGCCGTCGGCGCCTCGCGCGCGGCCGTCGACGCGGGGTACGTACCCGCGACCGCGCAGGTCGGGCAGACGGGGGTGTCGGTCTCGCCGAGGCTGTACGTCGCCCTGGGGATCTCGGGTGCGATCCAGCACCGCGCGGGCATGCAGACCGCTCGCACGATCGTCGCGATCGACAAGAACCCCGAGGCGCCGATCTTCGACATCGCCGACTTCGGTATCGTCGGAGATCTGTTCACCGTCGTCCCGCAACTCATCAGCGCGCTCGAGGCTCACAAGAAGTAGATGGCGTCCACACCCCGCACTCCGCGTCGCGGGCTGCCGCGCGTCCCCGGTGGGGAGCCCTGGCCGCTCGCGGGCTCGGACGCGCCCTCGACGTCTTCGCCTCACGATGACGCGGACGGCCCCGCAGCGGCCGTGGAGAAGCGCGGCGCCGGCTCGCCCGCAGCGGATGCGAATTCGTCCACGGGAATCGGGTCGGAGGCACCGTCGCGCCCGGATTTGGTGCACGCGTCCGAGTCCGTCGAGCTCGCGAGCCCTTCGCTCGGTCCGGAACAGCAGAGCGTGACGTCGGATGCCGCGGCGACCGGCGTGCGCCGAGGTCTGCCGCGCGAGCCCGGCGGGGAGCCCTGGCCTCCGGCATCCGGTGCTGCATCCGGTGCGCGCTCGGCGTCGGATTCGGACGTGCGCAGCGGAATCGGGTCGGAGACGCCGTCGCGCCCGGATCCGGTGCACGCGTCCGAATCCGCTGGGGCGTCTGCGGTGACAGCCCCCGCCGAGCCGGCTGAGGGCGCGATCGGCGCGACCTCGGGGCCCGTGCCCCCGGCCGAGGCGCCCGGGGCCCTCGCGCACCCGGCCCCGCGGCCGCCCCTCACCGTTGCACGCACCGTCTGGCCCGGCGCCGCGGCCCGTCGCTCCGCCACTCGCGCGGTACCCGGCGCGAAGCCCCGGGCAGCCGCCCTCGGCGACTACTCGCCCGTCCAACTGCTCGGATCGACCGCCGTTCTCGGCGTCTTCGCACTCGCTCTCGTAGGCATCGTCGTGCTGCTCGCGCGATTCGTGCTCGCGATCGGCCCCGGGCGGGAGTTCCTCGCGGCATTCCCGGGCGAGTACCACCTGCCCGCATCCGCTCCGGTGGGGCTTCCGGCGTGGCTGAACTGGTCGCACTTCCTCAACAGCTTCTTCCTGCTGCTGATCATCCGCACCGGGTGGCAGGTACGCCGAGAGAAGAGGCCCTCGGCCTTCTGGTCGCCGCGCAACAACAAGAAGCGCCGCATCAGCCTCGCGCTGTGGTTCCACCAGGCGCTCGACATCCTCTGGATGGCGAACGGCGTCGTCTTCGTGGTGCTGCTGTTCGTCACCGGGCAGTGGATGCGGATCGTGCCGACGTCGTGGGAGGTCTTCCCCAACGCGCTCTCGGCCGCGCTGCAGTACGCCTCTCTCGACTGGCCCACCGAGAACGGCTGGGTGAACTACAACAGTCTCCAGCAGCTGTCGTACTTCGCGATCACCTTCGTCGCCGCGCCTCTGGCGATCGTCAGCGGTGTGCGTCTGTCGGGCGTGTGGCCCAAGAACGCCGAGAAGCTCAACCGTCTGTACCCGGTCGAGTGGGCGCGCAAGGTGCACTTCCCCACGATGCTCTTCTTCGTGGCGTTCATCATCGTGCACGTCGCCCTCGTCCTCGCGACCGGCGCCCTGCGCAACCTGAACCACATGTACGCCGCGCGCGGGGCGGTCGATCCCGAGGCGTTCGTGAGCGATCCCACCGGATTGCTGATCTTCGCGGCATCCCTCGTCGTGATGGCCGCGGCCTGGGTGGCCGCGCGCCCCGCGGTGCTCGTGCCGATCGCGCGCCTGTTCGGCGAGGTCAAGCAGCGCTGACGCTGCCGCGGGTCGCCGTCCCCGGGATCACGAGCCGGCGGGCCAGATCACGAGCCGATGCGCGGCATCTCGGGTCGTATCGGGGAACGCGGGTGGTCCCTGTAACTCCCCTGGTGGCCGCTCGGGCCTCAGACGCGACCGTTCGCGCGCAGCCCCGCGGCGATGAGATCGAGGCCGAAGGCGAAGTCGTCGGCGGAGGATGCAGCGGTGAAGGGCGTATCCCGTGCTCCCTCTCGGGCCCCGGCGCTGTCGTACTGCAGGCGCTGCTGCTCGTGCCAGACGAACCCGAGGACGTAGTGCAGCACCGTGGTGGCGACCCGCCGAGCGGTGTCGGGGGCGAAGCCGTCGGCGGCGACCGCCTCGGTCAGTCGGTCGAGCGCGAGGGTCGAGCCCAGGCCCAGAGCGAGCGTGCTCGAGACGACCTCGGCGCCGTCGCGGTAGGCCAGTAGGGCATCGCGCAGGGCACCGGCCCGAGAGCGGAGGTCGTCGGAGGTGCCGGATGCCATGCGCCCCACGATCCGATCGGACAGCTCCGCGAGCAGGGACTGCTTGTTCGGGAAGTGCCAGTACAGGGCGCTGGCCTGCACGTCGAGGGCGGTTGCGAGGCGACGCATCGTCAGGTCGGGGAGGCCGTGGTCGTCGAGGATCCGCAGGGCGGTGCGCGCGACGTCGTCGGCCGTATGTCCTCGCGGTGCCATGAGCCTGAGTATAGTGAACGCCGTTCAAGTGAACAGTGTTCAGGTACCCGATCCGAAAGGCCCCCATGCGCCGCTCCCTCGATGCCACCGACCTCGCCCGCGTGGCCGTCTTCGCCGCCCTCATCGCCGTTCTCGGGCTCCCCGGGAGCTTCCCGGTCTTCGGCGGCGTGCCGATCACCGCACAGACCCTCGGGGTCATGATCGCGGGTGCCGTCCTCGGCCCGGCGCTCGGCGCCCTCTCGGTCACGGTGCTGCTCGCCCTCGTCGCGGTGGGCTTCCCGCTGCTCGCGGGCGGACGCGGCGGTATCGCCGTCTTCTTCGGGCCCACGGCGGGCTACGCGCTGGGGTGGATCCTCGGGGCGGCGGTCATCGGCCTCGTGGTGCACGCGGGCGGACGGCGGCCCGTCGTCTGGCGTACGGGTCTGGCCATGGTCTCGGGCGGGATCGTCGCGATCTACGCCGTCGGCATCCCCGTGCAGAGTCTCGTGACCCGGCTGCCGCTCGGTGAGACGGCGCTGTCGAGCCTGGTCTTCGTCCCCGGCGACCTGCTCAAGG
Source organism: Microbacteriaceae bacterium (assembly GCA_022702225.1). Classification (GTDB taxonomy): domain Bacteria; phylum Actinomycetota; class Actinomycetes; order Actinomycetales; family Microbacteriaceae; genus Microbacterium. The sequence goes on from JAKOMY010000228.1 coordinate 6,159, forward strand.
CCGCTCTCGCGACGGTCGTGGTCTCGACCCTCGTCCGCGCCTACCCGCGGGGCTTCCGGCGTGACTGGGGCGCTCCGGTGCGCCCCGCGGCGATCGCCCGCGCGTGAGGCCGACGATCCGCGGAGGAACCGTCCGCTGCTCTCGCCTGGCCGCACGCCTCGACGGCCGAGACGTCCTCCGCGACGTGACCCTCGACCTCGATGCCCGCACGATCGCCGTGATCGGCGACAACGGCTCCGGCAAGTCGACCTTCGCCCGCGTCGTCGCGGGGCTCGTGCCCCGGTCCTCGGGCGCGCTCGAGGTGCTCGGGGCGGATCCGGCGACGGATGCCGCGACCCACCGCCGCCGCATCGCCCTCGTGCTGAGCAACCCCGACGCGCAGATCGTGATGCCGGTCGTGTCCGATGACGTCGCCTTCTCGCTGCGTCCCGAGCGCCTGCCGAAGCCCGAGCGGGCGGCGCGCGTGGCCGCGGCCCTCGAGCGGTTCGGTCTCACCGACCTCGCGGACCGTCCCGCCTCGGACCTGTCCGGTGGGCAGAAGCAACTGCTCGCGCTCTGCGGCGCCTTCGTGCGCGACCCCGCGCTGGTCGTCGCCGACGAGCCCACGGCCCTCCTCGACGCACGCAACGCCCGCCGGGTGGCCGACCATCTGCTCGGAGACGGACGCCACCGCGCGCTCGTCGTCACCCACGATCTCGCCCTCGCCCGACGATGCGAAGCCGCGGTGCTCTTCGCGGACGGTCGCGTGCTCGCCGCCGGCGCGGCATCCGGGATCGTCGATCGCTATGAGCGGTCGCTGACGTGCTGACCGTGTATCGGCCGGGGACGGGGGTGTTGCATCGGCTCCCCGCCGGCCCGAAGATGCTGGCGGTCGCGGTGCTCGCCCTCGCGGTGGCGGTGCTGCCGACCACCCTGTGGGCCGCGGGGGTCGCGGCGGCGGTGGCGGGGGCCTGCTACGCGGTGTCGGCTCTGGGGGCTCGGGAGCTGGCCAGACAGACCTGGGCCCTGCGATGGATCGTCGTCGTCACCGCGGCGGGGCAACTGCTCTTCCTCGGCATCGAACCCGCCGTCGCGAACACCGCGCGCGTGACGGCGGCGCTGCTGATCGCGGCCCTGCTGCCGTTGACGACGCGCGCGGACGAGCTGCTCGACGCCCTCGAGCGAGGACTCGCCCCGCTGCGGCGGGTCGGAGGCGATGCCGAGCGCGCAGCGCTGCTGCTCGCCGTCACGGTCACGACCGTGCCGGTGCTGGCGCGACGGGCTGCCGAGGTGCGCGAGGCGCAGAGGGCCCGCGGTGTGCGGCCGTCGCTGCGACTCTCGATCGTGCCGTTCCTCGTGCTGTCGCTTCGGCACGCCGACCAGCTCGGCGAGGCCCTCGCCGCCCGCGGGGTGCGCTGAGTCGGCGTCGAGACCGCGGGCGCCCACCGTCGGTGCGATGCGTCCTCTTCGCCGAACGGCTGCGGTCTCGACGCGCGAGAGCGGTGGCAAGGCGCGGACGACGCGACCGCGGCGTCAGTACCCCGCGCGATGACTCGCCGCGTCAGCCCGCGGCGGCCCGCCCGGCGGCGAAGCCCTCGGCATAGGCCTCGTCGGCTCCCTGACGGAACATGTCCCGCGCGGGATCGCGCACGATCGAGCGGGCTCCGGGCAGGTCGAGCTCTCCCACCAGGTCGCCGCGGCCGCGCACGACCGCCACGGGGCGGCGCGCGGCCTTGCCCTTGACGAGGTCGGTGGCCGCGGCGATCTCGTCGGCCACGCAGGGCAGGGTCACGACGAGGGGGCGGCCCTCGGCATCCGTCGTTCCGCGCAGGTCTTCGAACACGTGCACGCCGCCCGCGCCGATGGCGTGATCGGTCTGGCCCTCGCGCCAGGCGCGGCCGAGCGTGTCGGTGATCAGGACGCCGACGTGGGCCCCGGTCGCGGCGCGCAGCCCGGTCGCCAAGGCGCGCGCGGAGGCGTCAGGGTCGATCGGCAGCAGCAGCACGGTGCCCTCGGGGGTGTTGCTCGCGTCGACGCCGGCGGCGGCCGAGACGATGCCCAAGGGGTTCTCGACGATCCGCGTCACGTGCCCGGTGGGGGAGGTGCGCGATGCCACGAGACGCACGGTCTCGCGCGTGATGGCGTCCTCGCGGTCCGCGGCGTGGATGATCCGACCCTCGGCCTTCGACACGATCTTGCTGGTGACGACCACGATGTCGCCGTCGCGGAGCGACCCGTCGACACCGTCACGCAGGGGTTCGGTCGTGGCATCCAGGATCACCCGGACGAGGTCGTCGCCCGCGGTGATCTCGGGAATGCCGTCGAGGGCCCAGATCTGCAGCACGTCAGCGGACGAAGCGCACCTCGGTGAGCTCCTCACCGAGGAAGGGCTGCACCTGAGAGGCGCCGTCGAGGGTGAAGCCGTTGCGCGTGTAGAAGCGGTGCGCGCGGGGGTTGTCATCGGCGACCCAGAGGTACACGCCCTCACCGTCGTCGATCGCGGCGTCGAACAGCTGCTGGCCGATACCGGTGCCGTGGTACGCGTCGAGCAGGTAGATGAAGTACAGCTCGCGCTCGCGCGGAGCGTCGTCGTCGCGCGCCGGGCCCGAGCCGACGAAACCGACGATCTCGCCGTCGACGAGGGCCGCGTGCATGCGGTAATCCTCACCCTGGGAGGCCCAGTGGGTCCAGAGTTCGGCCATGCGGCGAGGCGAGACGGCCTCGAGGGCGGCCTTGCTGATCAGGTGGTCGTAGGTCTCGTGCCAGCAGGTCGCGTGCACGCGGCCGAGGGCCTCGGCATCCACGTCTCTTACCGGACGGACGACGATGTCGGTTCGGGCTTCCGCAGTCATGGCGCGACTCTACGCGGGCGCTCGTCGCGGGTGAAATCGAGGCGCTCCGGCTCTCGGATGCGCTATACGGCGAGCTGGCCACCTTGTCGCTCGTCTACAACGGGATCGCCGATCCGTGGTCGGATCGCTACGCTCGCCCCTCGTGAACGTCCTCTGGCGCACCCTGCTGGTGCTCGCTCGTGCCCGCCGTCGTCTTCGTCGCGAAGGTCCCATCGATCCGAACACCGTGGCCCGCGTGTCGATCCGCGTCCTGCCCACCGACATCGATCTGCTGCGCCACCTGAACAACGGGCGGTACCTGTCGCTGTTCGACCTCGGGCGGTGGGATCTGTTGACCCGCACCGGTCTGCTCGCCGCGATGACGAAGCAGGGCTGGTACGCGGTGGTCGCCGCCGAGACCATCACGTTCCGTCGTTCCCTCGAGCTCGGGCAGCGGTTCGTGCTCGAGACCCGTCTCATCGGGCACGACGATCGCGCGGTCTACCTCGAGCACCGCGCGCTGGTGAGGGGCGAGATCTACGCCCGGGCGATGATCCGTGCCCGCATCCTCCGCCGTACCGGCGGCACGGTCCCGCACGACGAGCTGTTCGCCGCCGTCGGGCGCCCCGAGGGGCTGCCCGACATCGAGTCGTGGGTGCACGACTGGGCCGCCGGTTCGGCGCTGCCCTCGACGAAGCGTCCGGCGCCCAGCGTGTGGGGGTGAGGGTTCACCCCTCCTCTGCGCGGCAGGGCGCGGCGCAGTCGAGACGCGGGGTCGGGGTCACCGGTGCTGAAGACCGGCCCTACCGGCCCAAGCGCGCGTCGAGCCAGGCGACCTGGCGCATCCAGTGGCGGTGGCCGCCGCCCTCGTGGCCGTTGTAGGTGTACTCCTCGATCGCTGCGTCGTCGGAGGCGAGGGCGTGGAACGCCGCGAACACCCCCGACGGCAGCACGATGTCGTCCATGAAGCCGACCGAGAAGTAGGCGGGCGCGCTGATGCGGCGCGCGTGGATGGCGCCGTCGATGTGCGAGAGGGTGTGCAGTGCGCGCTCGGCCTCGTCGCGGTGCACCGACAGGTACCGCGTGATCTCGGTGAAGGGTGCCGACGGCGTGCGGACGATCGCGTTCGGGATGTCGCACAGGAACGGCACGTCGGGCATGACCGCCGCCACCGCATCGCCGCTGAGGGCGGCCGCCGCGATCGACAGGGCCCCGCCCTGGCTGCCCCCGGTGACGGCCACGCGAGAGGGATCGACGCCGGGGAGCTCGCGCACCACATCGACGAGACGTGCGGCGTCGGTGTAGAGGCGGCGGTAGTAGTAGTCGCGGGGGTCGAGGATGCCGCGCGTCATGACACCGGGGAACGCAGCCGCCGAGCCGTGCGGGTCGGGGGTGTCGCCGTTGCTCCACGTGGAGCCCTGGCCGCGCGTGTCCATGATGACGTGGACGTATCCGGCTGCCGCCCACGACAGCTTCTCGCCGGGCAACCCACGGCCGCCGCCGTAGCCGATGTACTCGATGACGGCGGGGAGGACCTCGTCGCCGTGCGGCCGCACGACCCAGCCGCGGATCTCGTCACCCGCGAAGCCGGTGAACGTCAGATCGTGAACGCTCAGCGCTCTGACGGGGGCCTCGACAGGGGTGAGGGACGCGGGGCGGGCGGACTCCCGGGCCGTGGTCAGGGTCTCGCTCCAGAAGTCGTCGAATCCCGCGGGCTCCACCAGGGAGGGGCGGTACTCGCGCAGCAGGTCGAGTGGCATGTCGGTGAAGGTCACGGCCATGGACATCGACAGTAGCGGGCACGGCAACGCCCCGACTCCACGAGGGTGATCGGGGCGTTGCGGGTGCTCAGTTCGTGAGCAGGGTGAGGCCGTAGGCGTCGAGGATCTCGTTCACCGGCTGGAACCAGGTCTGACCACCACTGCTGCAGTCGCCCCATCCGCCGGAGGTCACGCCCTGGGCTTGATCACCGGCGAGGAGCGAACCGCCCGAGTCGCCGGGCTCGGCGCACACGGTGGTCTCGATGAGACCGTTGACGGTGTCGCTGCCGTACTGCACGGATGTGTCGTAGGCCAGGATCTCGCCGCAGTGCCATCCGGTGGTCGACCCGGACCGGCAGACCGTCGCTCCGACGGGGGCGGGCGTGGAACCCTTGACCGCCACGTTGCCGCCCGACCAGTCGACGACCTCGCCCAGGGGGTTGTGATTCGGGGTGGAGACCCAGGCGTAGTCGTTGTCGGGGAACGACGAGCCCGCGAAGGTGCCGTAGTTCGTGCTCTCGCCCTGGCTGCCGCAGTGGCCGGCGGTGACGAAGCCGCCCACGACACCGAAGCCGATCGAGCAGCGGTACTGGTTCGAGATGTAATACGCGATGCCGCCGCGCAGGTCGTCGAAGGTCTGCGGCGTGCCGCCGGCCGTCTCGACGCGCACCGCGTCGGCGTCGACGCCGAGGCCGGTCACGAAGGCGGTCACGCTGGCCTCCGAGCCCGGGAGGGCCTCGACGACGACATCGTTGGCCGCGACGTCGACGTGCCACGAGGCGACCCCGGCGGGGCGGTCTGCGGCGCTGACACGCGCGGTGACACCCTCGAGCTCGTTCAGCGAGTGCTCGGCCGCGACCGAAACGGCACCGGCGTTCGCGACGAGGGCGCGGGCGACCTCGCTGGTCGCGGCGGCGTAGACGGTGCGGCTGCTCTCATCGATCCACGAACCGGCGTAGGCGTCGCCGGCGACAGCCGAGGCATCGGCCGTGAGGGCGGCGGCGTCGGCCTGGAAGCGCAGGACGTCCTGCGCGCCGGCGACGTCGGTGCCGAGGGCTTCGGCCATGGCACCGAGCAGCTGCGTCTCGGAGGAGGGGGAGGACGCGGCGGGTGACGGTTGGGCCAGTGCGGGCGCTGCGGCCGCCGAGACGAGGATCAGCCCGAGGGCGGACGCGCCCACGGTCATTTTCGATATGCGGTTCACGGAGTGACCTTCCATCCAGGGGGATAAATGGTGTGGGTACCCGCCGGAAGTAAAACATCGTTGTGGCCGTAAAACGCAGTCGTCCAGCTTTCTTTCAGTTGCCTGTTACTTCTGTGAAGCTTCACATCGACCGCTCGAAACGCACAAGGTGGCGCATTCATGCGTTGACTTTGCCGTTGGGAATCTCAGACACTACTCATAGTGAGCGCTCACATTCGGCGCCGCTGCACGCCGGCTGTCAGCCGGCCACCCATCGTCGAGGAGGACGATCATGGTGCTGTCACGACCCCATCTGCCCGGGGGACGGATTCGACGCGCGGGCGCGATCGCCGCAGCCGCCGTCGTCGTTCTGACCGGCCTCGTTCCGGGTGCCGCCGCGTCGGCGGCACCGCTGCCCGCGCCGCTGGCGTCGTACGACTTCGCCGCCACCTCGGGCACCGTCGTTCCCGATGCCTCGGGTCACGGTCGCGATGCGACCGTCGTCGGCGCCGGGGCGACGGTCGAGGGCGACGCCCTGTCGCTCCCCGGCGGCGCGGCGGGTTCGTCGGCGGCGTACATCGAGCTGCCGAAGGGATTGTTCGACGGCAAGAGCACCGTCACCGTCTCGGCGTGGCTGCAGGACCGCACCGGCTCCGGCAACCAGGCCGCGATGTTCTTCGGCACCACAGAGAACCTCCCCCAGCAGTACTGGCTGCTCAACCCCGCCAATCCGGCCGGTCAGGTCAAGTCGGTCCTCACCGACGGGCCGCGGATCGCCCAGCCCTGGACCCTCGAGCGCGGGATCGCTCCGACTGACGGCACCCGCGGCATCCCGGGTCCTTCCTCGACGTCCGAATGGGCGCTGTACACCACGGTGATCACGCCCACCTCGATCACCGCCTACCTGGGCGAGACGAAGATCGGCACGGTCGCCACCTCGCGTTCGATCGCCGACTTCGGCTCCGGTCTCGTGGGCTACATCGGTCGTTCGTCCTATCCCGATCGCGTGTGGAAGGGCGGCGTGCGCGATGTCGCGATCTTCGACAGCGCGCTCAGCGACGACGACGTCAAGGCGCTCGTCGCGCAGGGCACCCCGACGAACGCGCAGGACGTCGACACCGCCGCGAAGGCCCTCTCGATCCCGGATGCCGACGACGTGCGCGGCAACGTGACGCTGCCCACGGTCGGGTCGAACGGCACATCGGTGGCGTGGTCGTCGTCGAACGCGCAGGTCGTGACCCCGACCGGCGAGGTCGCGCGACCGGCCACCGGGTCGGCGGCCGTGACCGTGACGCTCACCGCGACGGTCGCGAAGGGGTCGAGCGAGACCACGCGCACCTTCGACCTGGTCGTCCAGCCGAAGCCCGCGCAGCAGAAGCTCGAGGGCTACTTCTTCCCGTTCTTCACCGGTGAGAGCACGACAACGGACGAGGAGATCTCGTTCGCCACGAGCCGCGGGAACGACCCGAAGAGCTGGCTGACCCTGAACGACGGCCAGCCCGTGCTCACCTCGGACCAGGGCGAGAAGGGCATCCGCGACCCCTTCGTGATGCGTTCGCCCGACGGTGACCGCTTCTACATGCTGTCGACCGACCTGAACATGTACGACCTCTACAACGGCGACTTCGGCCGCGCACAGGAGGTCGGCAGCCGCACGCTCAATGTCTGGCAGTCCGACGACCTCGCGACCTGGAGCCCGCTCCGGCAGATCACCGTGTCGAGCGAGCTGGCCGGCAACACCTGGGCCCCCGAAGCCACGTGGGACGCCGACCGCGGTGAGTACGTCGTCTACTGGGCATCGAACCTGTACCCGAGCGCGTCCACCGCGGGCCGGAAGGCATCGGACACCTACAACCGCATGATGATGGTCACCACGCGCGACTTCGTCACCTTCAGCGAGCCGCAGCCGTGGGTCGACGTCCAGCGCGGCGCGGGTAAGGGCACGATCGACGCCACCGTCGTGCGCGACGGCGACACGTACTACCGCTTCATCAAAGACGAAGCGTCGATGACCGTGCGCCAGGAGCGCTCGACCTCGCTCACCGCGACCGTATCCGGCTCCCTTCCCACCCCGACCTCCAGCCCCGGCTGGCAGCTCGTGAAGGAGCAGATCGGCGTCGGTCAGCCCAACCCCTGGGGCGGGACGTTCACCAACGGCGAGGGACCCACGGTGTTCGCCGACAACGCCGAGGCCGGTCACTGGTACATGCTCATCGACCAACCGAGCTACCACGGCGGTCAGGGCTACATGATGTTCGAGACCCGAGACATCGGTTCCGGGAACTGGACGTCGGTTCTGGATGCCACCCTCCCGGCGCGTCCGCGTCACGGAACCGTCCTGCCGATCAGCGCAGCGGAGCAGCAGCGGCTGCTCGCGGCGTACCCGACGGACGAGACCGCGGACTACTCGATCACGGCTGACCCGAGCCAGAACGGCGCCGAGATCGATGACGCGATGTACGGCGTCTTCTTCGAAGACATCAACAATGCCGCAGACGGCGGCCTGTACGCCGAGCTCGTGCGCAACCGCTCGTTCGAGTTCCTGCCCGTCGACAACCGGGGCTTCACCGGGATGACCGCGTGGACGCCCGTGGCCCTGGGCGGCGGTGCGGGATCGGCGAAGCCGGTCGACGACGACGAGCGCATGAACGAGCGCAACCGCACCTACCTGCAGCTCGACCTGAACAGCGGCGCGGGGACGTACGGCGTGGAGAACGCGGGCTTCGACACCGGGGTGGCCCTCACGAAGGACGGCGTCTACGACGTGTCGTTCTGGGCGCGCACCACCGCGACCAGCGGTACCCCCGTCTCGCTCGCGCTGCGCTCCGCCGACGGTACGGTGCTGTCGAACCCCTTCACCGCGACCGTGGGCGGAGACGGCTGGGTGAAGTACCGCGGCTCCGTGACGGCGACGGCCACGACCGACGCCGCGCGCGTGCTCGTGCAGGCGGCAGGGGCGGGAACGCTCCGGCTCGACGAGGTCTCGGTGTTCCCGCGCGACACCTTCAAGGGCCGCGAGAACGGCCTGCGCAAGGACATCGCGCAGAAGATCGCCGACCTCCACCCCAAGTTCGTGCGCTTCCCCGGCGGCTGCATCGTCAACGTCAACAGCCACGAGGACTACTCGGCCGACTCGAACTGGGAGCGCGCCCGGTCGTACCAGTGGAAGGACAGCGTCGGCCCGGTCGAGACCCGAGCCACCAACGCCAACTTCTGGGGCTACAACCAGTCGCTGGGCTTGGGGTACTACGAGTACTTCCAGTTCGCGGAAGACATCGGCGCCAAGCCCGTCCCCGATGTGCCGGCCCTGATGAACGGCTGCGGTCAGGCCCTCCAGCCGACCGACCCGGCCCTGCTCCAGCGCCACATCCAGGACACCCTCGACCTCATCGAGTTCGCCAAGGGCGACGTGACGACGACGTGGGGCAAGCTCCGCGCTGACATGGGCCACCCCGCCCCCTTCGCGCTCGACCGCATCGAGATCGGCAACGAGGAGAACTACCCCGAGGCGTTCATGGCGAACTTCGTGCAGTTCCGGGATGCCATCATGTCGAAGTACCCCGACATGATCCTGATCAGCAACTCGGGCCCCGACGCCGAGGGCGCGAGTTTCGAGAAGCACTGGGAGCAGAACAGGGCCGAGAAGGTCGACATGGTCGACGAGCACTACTACCGGGACCCCTCGTGGTTCCTCTCGCACAACCAGCGGTACGACTCGTACGACCGGGGCGGACCCAAGGTGTGGATCGGTGAGTACGCCTCGCGTGACAACCGGTTCGCGAACGCTCTCTCCGAGGCCGCGTACATGACGGGCCTCGAGCGCAACGCCGACGTGGTCAAGATGGCGTCGTACGCGCCGCTGCTGGCCGACACCAGCAACGTGCAGTGGAGCCCCGACCTCATCTGGTTCGACCGCGACCAGGTGTGGGGCTCGGCGAACTACGAGGTGCAGAAGCTCTTCATGCGCAACGTCGGCGACCGGGTCGTTCCGACCACGGCGGGCGGAGACCTGGCATCCACCGCTGTCTCCGGTGCCGTAGGGCTGTCGACGTGGAGCACCTCCGC
>JAKOMY010000234.1 GCA_022702225.1 Microbacteriaceae bacterium
TGGAACTCGGTTCCGCTGTACTACGAGATCACGAAGTAACCCTTCCGATCTCACCCGCGAGGCGGTGACGGATTCGTCACCGCCTCGCGGTCTGCCAGCCAGGCCTCATCACGACGTGTGATAAAACGGCACGGGCCCTTTCGTGGCCCACGCCCCCCTAAAAACGTCGGATGAGGCGTTTCCCACGTTCGAAAAGAGAGCGGATGCTCGGCTACATCCTCAGACGTCTGCTGCAGGTCCTCCCCGTGTTCTTCGGGGCCACCCTGCTGATCTACTTCATGGTCTTCGCCATGCCGGGGGACCCGATCCTCGGCCTCTTCGGCGACAAGACCCCCGCGCCCCAGGTCGTCGAAGCCCTGCGCGCGCAGTACCACCTCGACCAGCCCTTCATCGTCCAGTACTTCCTGTACATCGGCGGGATCTTCCGCGGTGACCTCGGCACCACCTTCTCGGGCCAGTCCGTCAACGAGGTGCTTGCGCGCACGCTCCCCGTGACCGGTCGCCTCGCGGTGATGGCCCTGGCCATCGAGCTCGTCCTCGCCGTCGTGGTCGGCACCATCTCGGCGATCCGCAAGGGCAAGCTGTTCGACAACGTGGCTCTCATCGTCGCCCTGTTGTTCGTCGCCCTGCCGATCTTCGTGGCGTGCTTCCTCGCCCAGTACTTCCTGGCGATCCAGCTCGGCTGGTTCAAACCCACGGTGGGTGCCCAGAACAACTGGGGCGATCTGTGGTTGCCGGCCATCGTGTTGGGCTTCAGCCTCTTCGCCACGAGCATGCGCCTGATGCGCGGCTCGGTCATCGACACCCTGAACCAGGACTGGGTACGCACCGCGTACAGCAAGGGCCTGTCGCGTCGCCGCGTCATCCCCGTGCACGTGCTGCGCAACTCGCTCATCCCGGTCATCACGAACTCCGCGACGAACTTCGGTGTGCTCCTCGTCGGCGCCACCGTCACCGAGGGCATCTTCAACATCCCCGGTGTCGGTAACACGCTGTATCAGGCCACCATCCGCGGCGAGGGACCCACGGTCGTCTCGTTCGTGACCGTCTTCGTCATCATCTACGTGCTGGTCAACCTCGTCGTCGACCTCCTGTACGGCCTCCTGGACCCGAGGATCCGCTATGTCAAGTAGTCAGTTCCCGGCGCCGCATTACGTCGCGCCGATCAAGACCGAGACCATCTCGGTCGACGCCGTTCGCGTCGCCGCCCGCAAGAGCAACCTGTGGCTCGACGCGTGGCGCGACCTCCGTCGTCGCCCCACGTTCTGGATCGCTCTGGCCGTCATGGCCGTCGTCATCCTCATGGCCGTGTGGCCGACCCTCTTCACCCAGGTGCCGCCCAACAACGACTGCCAGCTGTCGAACAGCAACGCCGGTCCCACATCGGGTCACATCCTGGGCTTCACCTTCCAGGGCTGCGACACTTTCTCGCGCATCGTCTGGGGAGCCCGCACGTCGCTGTCGGTCGGTCTGCTCGCAACCGCGATCGGCACGATCATCGGCCTCATCATGGGCGCGCTGTCGGGTTTCTACGGCGGATGGCTCGACGCGGTCATCTCGCGCGTCGGCGACATCTTCTTCTCGATCCCCTACATCCTCGCGGCCATCGTCGTGATGAGCGTGTTCTCGCAGTACCGCAACGTGTTCACCCTGGCGTTCGCGATCGGCGGGTTCGCGTGGGCGTCGACGGCGCGCGTCGTGCGTGCCGAGGTGCTGCGCGTGCGTCAGGCCGACTACGTCGCCGCGTCGCAGGCGCTGGGGCAGACGCGTTTCAAGACGCTCCTGACCCACGTCATCCCGAATGCCATCGCCCCGTTGCTCGTGGTCACCACGATCAGCCTCGCCGCGGCCATCGTCGCGGAGGCCACGCTGTCGTTCCTCGGCGTCGGCCTGGGCGGCGACACCATGTCGTGGGGTAACGACATCAGCCAGGCACAGCAGTCGCTGCGTATCGCGCCGCAGGCGCTGATCTGGCCGTCCGTCGCCCTGACCGTCACGGTGCTGGCCTTCATCCTGCTGGGCGAGCTCATCCGAGACGCCATCGACCCGAGAGCGAGGGCCCGCCGATGAGCGACGCCACCATGACGCCGCTGCTGTCCGTGCGCGACCTGAAAGTCGCGTTCGAGGGAGAAGGCGGCACGCGCGAGGTCCTCCACGGAGTGAGCCTCGACGTCTACCCCGGTCAGACCGTCGCGATCGTGGGCGAGTCGGGCTCGGGCAAGTCGACCACGGCCTCGGCGGTCATCGGTCTGCTTCCCGGCACCGGTCACGTCACCGGCGGCAGTATCACCCTCGACGGGCGCGAGCTGACCGACCTCAGCCAGACGCAGTTCGAGTCCGTGCGCGGCAAGGACATCGGATACGTCCCGCAGGACCCGATGTCGAACCTCAACCCGGTGTGGAGCATCGGCTTCCAGGTCAAGGAAGCGATCCGTGCGAACGGCATCGCCACCGGGCGCAAGGAGGTCGAGCAGCGCGCGATCGAGGTGCTGAAGCAGGCCGGTCTGGCAGACGCCGAGCGCCGACTGCACCAGTACCCGCACCAGTTCTCGGGCGGTATGCGCCAGCGCGCGCTCATCGGCATCGGCCTCGCGGCCGACCCGAAGCTGCTCATCGCCGACGAGCCGACCTCGGCCCTCGACGTCACCGTGCAGCGCGTGATCCTCGACCACATGGCATCCCTCACCCGTGAGCGGGGCACCTCGGTGCTGCTCATCACGCACGACCTGGGGCTCGCTGCCGAGCGCGCCGACACGATCGTCGTGATGAACCAGGGCGAGATCGTCGAGTCGGGTCCGAGCCGCGAGATCCTCGAGAACCCGCAGCACCCGTACACGCAGCGACTGGTGGCGGCCGCCCCCAGCA
>JAKOMY010000235.1 GCA_022702225.1 Microbacteriaceae bacterium
TCGCTGACGCGGTCGAGATGGAAGGTGCGTACGGCCTGTCGCAGGTGATCCCAGCCCTGCAGGTACCACTGCCCGTTCGCGATGTGCACCTTGATCGGGTCGACCGTTCGGGTGATGGGGTCGGCACCGGGGGCGTGATAGGTGAAGGTCACGGCGACGCGCGAGCGCAGGGCCTCGTCGACCACGTCGCGCACGCCGTCGACGGGACCCGGGGCGACGATGACGGCGGCCGGAGCGGTCGCGGCGCCCCGCGCGAGCTTCGACAGGAGCTCGGTGACGAGCTCGCTATCCCCGAAGCCCGGCAGGCTCCGCGCCAGCTGAAGGCCTGCCAGCAGCGCCGCCGCCTCACGTGCGGTCAGGCGCGGAGATCGCTCCAGACCCACCGTGTTCGTGATGGCGATCACATCGTCGCGATCCAGCAGATCCCAGTCGATGTCGAACAGGTCGTGGGGAAGCTGCCAGTACCCCCGCTCGCCGGGCAGACCGATCACGGTCAGACGCTCGACCATCGCGCGCATCTGGTCGGGAGCGACCTCGAACTCCGCCGCGGCCTCGGCGACCGAGACCTCGCCCTTGCCCAGGAGGTAGGGGACGAGCTGCAGCAGGAGCGCGGCGCGGTCGAGAGCGGCGACGGGACGGTCGGTGCTCACGCGGCACCCCCGTGAAGAGCGAGCGTCGCCTCGAGCCGGCGGATGACCTCGGAGCGCAGGTCCGCGGGCTCGACGACGCGCACCTCGGGGCCGTACGAGGCGAGCTCGTCGGCGAAGACGTGCAGGTCCACGTACGGGACGTAGATGCCCTGGGGCGCCGCTTGGGCGCGGCGGTCGAGCCGCAGCGCCGCCTCGGTGCCGGGGTGCACTTCCAGCAGAGCGCGTTGACGGGCGGCGACGGCGCGCAGGCCGTCGAGCGCGCGCTCCCCCGCACCCTCGCGCTGTTCGGCGGGGAAGCTCTTGCGCGTGGCCGCCACCTCGCCGACGATCCGCGAGAGAAGGAAGGTGCGATCCGCGTCGACGTTGAGGTCGTAGCCGTAGACATGCCACCGTGCCTCGTACTCGACGAGCGCGAGGGGCTGCACGCGTCGCTCTCGCGGCCGTGCTTCTCCGGGTCGAAGGTAGGCGAAGGTCACGACACGGCATTGCTCGATCGCCCGCTGGAGGGCGGCGAACGAGGCGTCGCGCACGCGGATGCGCGGGGCATAGCCGATGATCGGCTCGTCGACGGGGATGCCGAGGGCCCGGATCTTGCGCAGTCCGCTGCGCGCGTCGGCGGACAGCGACTCGCTCCCCCAGACGCCACCCGCGATGTTCAGCAATGCGACCTCGGCGGGGCTGAACGTGATGTCCTCGGGAAGCGCGTACTCGGCGGTCGGCACGCGGTAGCGCGCTTCGCGAAGGTCGTCGGGGTCCGCGCGATTGCCGATCGTCTCGATCGGCACGCCGAGGCCGCGCAGGCTCTCTTTGTCGCGCTCGAACATCTTCTCGAGTGCGTCTTTCGACGCGCCCGCTTCGAGCTGTTCGCGGTAGCCGGCCACCGACGACAAGATGGTGTCCTTCGTCAGCCCCTGCTCGGTCGCCATGAGGGCGACGACGAGGTTCACCAGACGCTCCTCGGGAGCGCTGCGGGACACGGTGGCGGGCACCCGCCCATCCTAGGCGTCGAGCGCGGCACGGGTGCAGAGCAGTGCGTTCCCCGACCGCCCGAGAGAACCCCCGGTCAGCGGATGCCGATCAGCTGACGGTCCCGAGTACGTCGATGACATAGACGAGAGCCGCATTGGCGGGAGCCTTGAGGATCTGCTGATCCTGCGCGGTCTGATCGGCCGGGACGACGACGAGCACCTGCGAACCGACGGTCTGTCCCTCGAGTGCCGAGGCGAGGGCCGGCGGCAGCTGCGACACGGTCGCCTGCCCGGGCGCGCCGTTCTTCCACGTCGAGGCGAAGGTGGTGGTCGCGCCCCACGCGACGCCCTGGACGTGGATGACGACCGACGAGTCGGCGGCCAGCACGTCGCCGTCGCCCTTCTTGATGGTCTGCGAACGCTCCTGCGTGGGCGCGTCACCGGCGGGCATGACCACACCGGGAGTGCCGTCGGGAGCCCGCACGACCGAGGGCATGCCCGAGTCGGCGTTGTACTGGTCGGCGCCGTCGGCCGCGGGGAGGAAGACCTTGCGCACATCGAAGACGAAGACCGCGCCGTCGCCCTCGTTGACGCCGAGAGCCTGAGCACCCTGGGTACCCAGCTCGGAGCCGGGGATGGCCACGGCGACGCGCGACCCCTCGGCCACGCAGTGCAGCAACGGCGCGATCGCGGGGATCGCCTGCGTCAGGCGCGGCAGGGGCGTCGCCGACTTCACGTCGGCGGCGTAGGTCGTCGCGACCAGCTGCGAGCCGGTGGCGGCGTCGAACACCGTCACGTCGACGAGCGAGAGCTGGTCGTCGCTCGTGATGCGCTGCCCGTCGCCCTGGATGAGCGTCTGCGTACCGGCGGTCTCGGGGATGAAGGGCGAGCGCACCGACACGGTGGGCGCGGTGCCGAAGTCGCCGCTGGCCTCGACCACCGAGGCGATCGCACTGTCGGTGGGCGTCGGGCACGACGAAGAGGCGGATGCCGAGCACCCGACGAGGCCGAATCCGGCCAGGGCGGTCACGGCCACGAGAGCGGGGAGTCTACGCACCGGAACAGTTTAGGCGGTCGAACCGGGCTCCTCCGACGAGGCGCCCGCGACGGACTGCCGGACCCCCTCGGCGGACTTCTGCGCCTCGCGCACACGCTTGCGGAGATTCTTGTCGGTGATCTGACGATCCCCCACGGCCCCGGGGGTCCACAGCTCCACGTCTTCGTCGCCGTAGCTCGACTTCGACGCTCGGCGCTTGACCTCGGGAGGAATCGCGCCGGGCGCCAGGCGGCGCGCGGTGATGAGGAAGCCCGTGTGCGCCACCATGCGGTGGTCGGGGCGGACCGCGAGGCCCTCGACGTGCCACCCGCGGACCATGGTCTCGCTGGCATCCGGCTCGGTGAACAGCCCGGTCGCGCGGATGTACTCGGCCACGCGGCTGAGCTGGGTGGCGGTGGCGATGTAGCAGAGCACGACACCGCCCGGGGTCAGGGCGTCGGCCGCGGCGTCGATGCACTCCCACGGCGCGAGCATGTCGAGCACGATGCGGTCGACGGAGGCGGGGGCCACGGCATCCGGGAGGCTCTCGACCAGATCGCCGACGACGACCTCCCAGGTCGCGGGCAGCTCGCCGTGGAACGTCTCGACGTTGGCGCGGGCGACCTCGGCGAACTCCTCACGGCGCTCGAACGAGAGCAGCCGACCCGCCGGGCCGATCGCGCGCAGCAGCCACAGCGACAACGCACCCGACCCGACGCCGGCTTCGACGACGGTGGCGCCGGGGAAGATGTCGGCCTGCGCGAGGATCTGCGCGGCGTCCTTCGGGTAGACGATCGCGGCACCGCGCGGCATGGACATGACGAAGTCGCGCAGCAGGGGGCGGACGGCCAGGTACTCGTGGCCGGAGCTGTTGGTCACCACGCTGCCGTCGGGCTGGCCGACGAGGAGCTCGTGCTTGAGCACGCCGTTGTGGGTGTGCAGCTCGCCTGCCTCGCGCAGGGTGATCGTGTGCATCCGCCCCTTGGGGCCGGTCAGCTGCACCCGGTCGCCGACCCGGAAGGGGCCGCTCAGGTGGGGGGTCTCGCTCATCGGGTGGCTCGTGTCTCTTCGGCGTGGGTCGGGGTGTGTGCGGCGTGGAGCGCCCGCAGGTCGGAGGTCGTGCGCCCCTCGAGGCTCGGCCACAGCGCGTGGGCGCCGACCCCCTCGAGCGGCACCATCAGCGGCACGCCGAGGGCGACGGCTCCGCTGGCGATCGCGGAGCGCAGTCCGTTCGGGGAGTCCTCGATCGCGACGGTGTCGCCGATGTGGATGCCGAGGGCCGCGGCGGCCTGGAGATAGGGGTCGGGGTAGGGCTTGGGACGCTCGACGTCGTCGCCGGCCACCACGAGGTCGAATGCCGGGAAGTCGATGAGGTCGACCACCGACAGCGCCATGCGACGCATCGACATCGTCACCAGCGCCGTCTTGACGCCCTCGGAACGCAGGTCGGCGAGCAGCTCGCGAGCGCCCGGGCGGAACGGCACGCCGGTCACGGCGAGCTGTCGCTGCACCTCGTCGGTGAGGTACGAGATGATCTCGTCGACACCCCAGGGCACGCCCGCGTTCTGGAGCAACCGCGCGGAGTCCTCGAGAGCGAGACCGACCATGCCGAGAGCCTGCTCGTGCGACCACGTGCCGCCGAACCGCTCCACGAGCGGGGTCTCCGCGGCCATCCAGTACGGCTCGGTGTCCACGAGCGTGCCGTCCATGTCCCAGAGGACAGCGGCGGGAGCGGGGGAAGTCATCGTTCCATCCTATTGAGGGCGCGACTCCCGCCCGTCCGGCCCGCTGGGACCGGCGCGGGCGGGACCGGCTCGGTCCGTGCGGGTGCGCCTATCCTGGAAGCCAGCCCCGACGGGGCAGAGGAGGTTGCGTGGACGCACTGGGTCGCCGGATCATCGTCGCCGCGTTCGACGGGTGGAACGATGCCGGAGAAGCCGCGTCGGCGGCAGCGGCGATGCTGCGAGCCGACGTCGAGTACGAGGTCGTCCACACGGTCGACCCCGAACTGTACTTCGACTACCAGTACACGCGCCCGCAGGTCGGATTGGACGCCGAGGGGCGTCGCACCCTGAGCTGGCCCGAGGCCACGCTGCTGCGTCCCGTCGAACGCTCCGACGACGCCGAGATCTGGCTCCTCGTGGGCGTCGAGCCCGCCCGCGCCTGGCAGGCGTTCGCCGCCGAGTTCATCGACGTCGCCCTGCGCGAGGACGTCTCGGGCTTCGTCGCGCTCGGCTCGATGATGTCCGATGTACCCCACACGCGCCCCATCTCGGTGTTCGCCGGCAGCGACAACGAGGCCGTGCGCCAGTCCCTGTCGCTCGAGCGGAGCCTGTACGAGGGGCCGGTCGGCATCCTGAGCGCCATCGGTCACGTCTCGGAGACCGTGGGCATCCCGACCGCGAGCCTGTGGGCGAGCGTGCCGCACTACGTCGCCGGGCACACGCCCTCGCCCAAGGCCACCCTGGCCCTGCTCGAGAAGCTCGAGTCGATCACGGGCATCGCCGTTCCGCGGGGAGACCTCGAGAACGAGTCGCGCCTGTGGGAGGCCTCGATCGATGCGGCAGCGGCCGACGACGAAGAGATGAGCGAGTACATCCGCCAGCTCGAGCAGACGCGTGACACGTGGGACTCCCCCGAGGCGTCCGGAGACGCCATCGCCCAGGAGTTCGAGCGCTACCTGCGCCGCGGCGGCGAAGGCCCCACCAAGCCCGGCCGCGACGACCCGCCCCGCCGCTGAGCACGAGTCGGTCGCGATCGCGCGACGCACTCTCGCCCTCATCCGACATGACGAAGGCGCCGACCCCGAGCGGGACGGCGCCTTCGCGGCATCCGGGACTCAGCCGGTGATGGCGGAGTACGCCGGCAGCACACCGAGCGTCAGCAGCACCATGATCAGCACGCCGAGAGCGACGCGATAGATCACGAACGGCAGGAAGCTGCCGCGCTTGAGGTACTGCATGAGGAAGGCGATCACGAGGTAGCCGACGACGAACGCGATGACGGTCGCCAGCGCCGTCTCACCCAGGGTGTACGGGCCGGTGCCCTCGTCGAAGCTCTTGTACAACTCGAAGAACCCGCTGGCGAAGACCGCCGGCACCGCGAGGAGGAACGAGTACTCCGCGGCGGCGGTGCGCTTGTAGCCGAGGGCACGACCGAGGGTCGTGGTCGCCCCCGAACGCGAGACCCCGGGAACGAGGGCGAGGGCCTGGGCGACGCCGAAGGCGACACCGTGCGGGTAGGTCAGGTCGTCGAGCTCGCGACGACGCTTTCCGTAGTGGTCGGCGAGACCGAGCAGGATGCCGAAGACGATGAGCACCACCGCGGTGATCCACAGACTCCGGAAGTTGTCGCGGATGAGGCTCTGCAGCAGCACGCCGAGCAACGCGATCGGCAGTGTGCCGATGATGACCAGCCAGCCCATGCGGGCGTCGGGGTCGGTGCGGGGCACCTTGCCGGTGAGCGATCCGAACCATCGTGAGATGACCCGGACGATCTTCTTGCGGAAGTAGATCAGCACCGCGAGCTCGGTGCCGATCTGGGTGATGGCGGTGAACGTCGCGCCGGGGTCGGTCTTCGACGGGAGGAACTCCCCCACGATGCGCAGGTGGGCGCTCGAGGAGATGGGGAGGAACTCGGTGAGGCCCTGGACGAGCCCGAGGACGATGACCTCGAAGATATGCATGCGGTCCTTCAGTACGTGCGGATGAGGTCGGCGAGGACTCGCTGACCGAACTGGAGCGCGTCGACGGGGACACGCTCGTCGACCCCGTGGAACATCCCGGTGAAGTCGAGGTCGGCGGGGAGGCGCAGCGGTGCGAATCCGTAACCGGCGATGTCGAGGCCGGCGAGGGCCTTGTTGTCGGTGCCGCCGCCCATGAGGTACGGCACGACCGGCACACCGGGATCGTGCCGACCGAGCTGCGCGATCATCGCGTCGACGAGATCGCCCGAGAAGGGCACCTCGAG
>JAKOMY010000285.1 GCA_022702225.1 Microbacteriaceae bacterium
ATCCCCAGCTCCCGCGGCATCCGCTTCTCGTTCGGTGTCCAGGAAACCCGGACGAGAGGGCTCTTCCCTCCGGGTGTTGTGGACACTCAACGGTGAAGGCGGCGCCTTGCGCGCTGCCCGACCGCGACGAGTGGGGGCGAGGGGGCGAACCCGTCACGCCGTGAGGAACCACCACCAGATCAGCAGGAGCGTGGTGCCGAAGCCGGCGATCTGGTTCAGCCACAGGAATCGGTTCCACCCGGCGGTGGCGCGGTCGCTCTCGGCATCCGTCACGTTGCGATACGGCCAGCACACCACCAGGTACGGGATGACGAGCACGGCCGCCAGGGGGCCGGGCCACGCAGTGAACAGCATCGCGACGCCGGCCAGGACGTAGGCGACCAGGGCGAAGCGCACGGTCCACCGCGCTCCGCGGGCGGTCGCGATCGACGGGATGTCGGCGGCGCGGTCGGCTTCGACGTCCTGCACGGCGCCGAAGGCGTGAGAGGCGATACCCCACAACGCGAAAGCGACCAGCACGAACACGAGCTGCGGCGTCCACACGGCCCCGGCGAGCACCAGGCCGTACACCGCGGGAGAGAAGAAGTGGATGCTGCTCGTCATCGAGTCCGCGAACGGCCGCTCCTTGAGCCGCAGGGGCGGCGCGGAGTAGAACACGACGAAGAACAGGCTCAGCGCCAGCACGAGCCACGACAGCGGCGACCCGATCACCACCAGGTACGCCACGAACGGCAGGCACGTCAGCGCCGAGGCCCACAGCGTGATCATGTGCATCCGTTTGTCGAGCACGGCGCCGTGCGTGCCGCCCTTGCGGGGGTTGCGCAGGTCGGACTCGTAGTCGAACACGTCGTTCACGCCGTACATCGCGAGGTTGTAGGGAACGAGGAAGAACAGGATGCCGATGATCAGCGGCGCATCGATCGTCCGCGTGGTCAGCAGATACGCGGCCGCGAAAGGGAATGCGGTGTTGATCCAGCTGACCGGTCGCGACGACACGAACAGCTCCCGCAGCACGCGGCCGGGGGTGAGGGCGGCGGGAGCGGTCATGCGGTGTCCTTCGAGGGCAGGGGAGCGAAGAGGGTGTGCAGCGCCGGTAGCAGGAATGCCGCACACAGGGGATAGGCGAAGTCCTCGATGGGCGCGAGCCCGAGCTTCAGGCCGCTCAGGTGCTCCTGAGGATACGAGAACAGGTCGACGGCGATCATGAGGTTGTCGAACACGAGCGTGAGTGCCACCAGGACGAGTGCGGTGAGACCGGAAGATGTCATGCGCTCCCGGAACCGCGGCCGCTTCACCGTTGCGAGAGTGACGATGACGGTCACCACGACGAACGGCAGCACGATGAGCGGATACGTCACTCGGGTCGCCTCTCGACCGCGGCGTCGCCGGAGCGTCGAGACGCCGCCCGCCGCTCGAAGACGGCGAACATCACCACCGTCAGGTAGCTCAGGAACAGCAGGAAGAACACTTCCTCGAGCGGCAGGTGCGGCGCGAGCACGATCCCGACGAACAGCGGGCTCTCGCCCTTCACGAACACGCCCGTCATGATCCCGACGAGGTCCCACGCGAGGAAGAACACCGTCCCCGCCACCACGGCGAGAGCGGTGCGCCATGGAGCGACCCGCAGCGCGAGCGAGTACTTCCAGTCGATCAGCATCATGCCCGTCAACGAGAAGAGGATCGCGCCCAGGTAGATCCCGGGCATGTCAGACCGCCGCGCGCGCGGGTTCCGCCAGGGGACCGGCCGTGGTGTCGCCGGTCAGGCGCTTGACCACGAGCTCGGCAGAGATGAGGCACATCGGCAGGCCGATGCCCGGCAGCACCGAGGTTCCCGCGTAGTAGAGGTTGTCGACCTTGCGCGAGCGGTTCTTGGGGCGGAAGATCGCGCTCTGATTCAGCGTGTGCGCCAGTCCCAGCGAGTTGCCGTGCCACGCGTGCAGGTCTTCCTTGAAGTCCTCGGGCGCGATCGTCTTGCGCACGACGACCCGTTCGGCCAGATCCGGGATGCCGGTCCACTCGCCGATCTGGGCGATGACACGGTCCGCGGCCTTCTCGATGCGCTCGTCGCCGGCGCCCGAGACGCCGCCACGCCCACTGTCGGGGTCGGCGGGCACGGGGACGAGGACGAACAGGTTCTCGTGGCCCTCGGGGGCGACGGAGTCGTCCGAGGCGCTGGGGCGGCAGATGTAGATCGACGCGGGGTCGGGGATGCGCTTGTTCTCGCCGAAGATGGCGTCGAAGTTCGTGTGCCAGTCGTCGGTGAACAGCAGCGTGTGGTGGGTGAGCTGCGGCAGCTCGCCCTTCACTCCGAGCAGCAGCAGCAGGGCGCCGGGGCTCGGCACCTTGTCCTTCCACCACTTCTCGGGGTACTGGCGGTCCTTCGCCTCGAGCAGATCGTTCTCGGTGTGGTGCAGATCGGCGCCCGAGACCACGGCATCCGCTGCGATCACTCGACCGTCGGCGAGCCGCACGCCGCGAGCGGTGCCCGACTCGGTGATGATCGCCTCGACGGGGGCCGAGGTCTCGATCGTGACGCCGCGCTCGCGCGCCAGCTTCTCGATGGCCGTGATGATCTCGGTCATGCCGCCCTTGGGGTACAGCACGCCGTCTCCCAGGTCGAGGTGGCTCATGAGGTGGTAGAGGCTCGGCACCTCGAAGGGCGATCCGCCGAGGAACACCGCGGGGTACGCGAGGATCTGCTGCAGCCGGGTGTTCTTGAAGTCCGTGGTGACGCGCTTCCACAGCGTGCGCGTCAGCAGCGGGATCAGGGTGGGAAGGCGCTTCACGAGCGCGGGGTCGCGCAGGCCCTTGGTCGACGAGTAGGGGTCGTAGAGGAACTTCGACGTCGACAGCTCGTAGGCGTCCTTCGCCGAGTCGAGGTAGGCCTCGAGGTTCGCACCCGAACCGGGCTCGTGCTCTTCGAACAGCGCGCGCACGGCCTCGCGGCCCGAGACGATGTCGATCGGCTCTCCCTTTCCAGGAGGGCCGTAGACGCGGTACGCCGGGTCGAGGCGCACCAGGTCGAGCTGTTCGTCGGCGCTCGTTCCGAGCAGGCGGAAGAAGTGGTCGAACACCTCGGGCATGAGGTACCAGCTGGGTCCGGTGTCGAAGCGGAAGCCGTCCTTCTCCCACGAGCCCGCTCTTCCGCCGAGGGCGTCTCGCGCCTCGAAGAGGTGGACGTCGTGTCCTCGGTCAGCGAGGAGAGCTGCGGTACCGAGACCGGCGATCCCGCCTCCGACGACGACGATGCGCTGGGCGCTCATGAGCGTGAACCTTTCGGGGGGCGGCCCAGGAGGGCGCGGGCGGCGAGGGTGGCTTTGACACCGTCGGGGACGCGGACGCGCGGGGCGCCGGCGGGGGAGGAGCGAAGGCGTCGAGACAGCTCGGCGAACAGGTCGTGCGCCGTCGTGACGGCGGCGCGGCAGTCGGGCGGTAGATGGGGGATGACGGATGCCGCGGCGGCGAGGTCGGCGTCGATCCGGTCGAGCACGGCGACACGTCGTTCATCGTCGGCGGCGCCGTCGAGGTAGTCACGGCCGAGGCGGGTGGCGTCGTCGGCCAGGTCGCGGAGGAAGTTCACGTCTTGGAAGGCCGCACCCAGGCGCCGCGCGCCGTCGACCAGGTCGGCGGCGGGCTTCGCGGGGGCCGACATGCCCGCGTTCAGGAACACCTGCAAGCACATCAGCCCCACGACCTCGGCCGAGCCGTAGACGTAGGCGTCGTGCGACAGATCGTCGTGTGCCGCGGTGTCGAGGTCGGTGCGCATCGACGCGAAGAACGGGGCGATCAGCTCGTCGGTGATCCCGCACTCGCGCGCCGTCCGGGCGAAGGCGTGGACGACGAGGTTGGCGCTGAAGCCGGTGGCGATGGCATCCCGAACCTCGCTCTCGAGGCCGTCGAGTACCGCGCGCTCCCGTTCGGGGCTGAGGCCGGCGTCGTGGGCGGGTCCGTCGACGATCTCGTCGGCGACGCGGACGAGTGCGTAGATGTTGCGCACGTGCGGGCGGGGACGAGCGCCGAGCAGGCGCGCGGCGATGCCGAACGAGGTGGAGTAGCGGTTGATGACCGCGGCGGCGGCGTCGTCCGCCGTCTGGGAGTACAGCTCGAGGCCCGTGGGCGCGTGACTCACGGAATGCGCTCCTGCACGGCGCGCACCAGGCCGCGGAGCATGTCTCGGCAGGCCTCGGGCAGGGTCGACGCCTCGATGATGCCGAGCGTGTCTTCGAGGGTGTCGAAGATGAGGCACTCGAGATCGGCGCGGGCGCCGGACAGCGCCAGGGCGTCCTGCGCCGCGCGTACGGCGATGGGGCCGGTGTGAGCCTGGGCGAGAGCCTCGCTGACCTCGGGCCAGTACGGCGACTGGCGCGCGAGCGAGATGAGGTGGGTCTTCTTGGCTTCGCGCAGGTCGCAGCCCTCTTCTTTGCCCGAGAGGGAGGACGAGCCGAACGCGCCGATCAGATCGTCGACGAGCTGGTACGCCAGCCCCAGCTTCTGGCCGAATCGCTCGAGCGCGTAGATCGAGGGGGTCGGTGCTCCGGCGATGAGGGCTCCGGCCTGCAGCGGCGCCGAGAACGAGTACGCGGCGGTCTTGTCGCGCGTGGTGCGCAGAATGGCGTCGGCATCGACTTCGCCCGGCGAGACGGAGTGCTCGACGTCCGAGAGCTCGCCCATGGCCGAGATCAGCACGGCGTCGTCGAGCATCTCGAGCAGTGGCAGGCGCATGTGATCCGGAAGCTGCGCCAGAGCGATCATGCGTCCGGCCTCGTGCAGCAGCAGGTCTCCGGCGAGGATCGCGGCGGCGTCTCCGAGCAGGGCCGAGCCCTCGGCATCCGCGCCCTTCTTCGCCCCGCGGTCGCGGAACTCGCCGGCCACGTTGGGCAGGCCGCGGCGCTCGGTGTCGTGATCGATCACGTCGTCGTGGATGACGAAGGCGGTGTGCAGCAGTTCGAAGGCCGCGGCCACCTGGTACACGCCGATGCGGTGCTCGTCGTCGCCGCCGAGAGTGCTGAAGGCCGAGACCACGAGAAGGGGGCGGAAGCGCTTGCCACCCTCGGTCGCGCGACGGATGGCGGATGCCAGGTATCGAGCGCCGTCGCCGAGGTTGGTGGAGCGGCGCTGGAGGCGGGAGAGCGCCCCATCGATCTCGCGGTCGATGCCCTGGCGGGCGACGGGGGAGGAGTCGAGGCTGATCATGAGGCGCGCCTCACCTGTCGGGGGGTCTGGAAGAGGTGCAGCTGCTGCGCCTGCAGCACGAGCCAGGGGCTGAAGGCCCAGGGCGTGGACTCGAGGGAGGACGCCAGTTCGAGCGGGTCGACCCAGCGGAACTCCGCCACCTCGTCGGGATTGGGCTCGGGGTCGACGTCGGCGCGGGCGATGTAGACGGGGCAGATCTCGTGCTCGACGATGCCGCTGGCATCGACCGCCCGGTACCGGAAGGTCGGCAGTGCCAGTTCGAGATCGCGGATCGCGAGACCCACCTCGAACTCGGCTCGGCGGTGGACCGCCGACAGTGCGGGCTCGGAGGGGCCGGGGTGCCCGCAGAACGAGTTGGTCCAGACGCCGGGCCAGGTCTTCTTGTGCAGCGCGCGACGCGTGACGAGGACCTCGCCCGCGGTGTTGACGACATGACACGAGAACGCCAGGTGCAATGGGGTATCGGTGTCGTGCACGGTAGCCTTGGGCGCCGTGCCGATCTCGTTTCCGAAGTCGTCCAGGAGGACGACATACTCGGTCTCGCTCATCGTGCCTCCCGTTTGCTAGTTTAGCTAGCGATGTAGCCTTGACTATACCGACGCCGAAAGGGGGTGTCCACCGTGACGAAAGCCGTGTCGACCTCTGGTACGAGGCCCGCCGTGACCCACACATTACGCGCCGTTCAGACACTCAGCGACGCCCTCGACCGCATGCATTCGGGCATGAAAGGCGAGATGGATATGAATGCCAGCGACCTCGCGACGCTGCGCATGCTCACCATCCGCGAGCACCGCGGTCAGATGGTCAGCCCTCACGACGTGGCGACCCACCTGCGCATCTCGACCGCATCGACGACGAAGCTCATCGATCGTCTGGTCGCCTCGGGGCACCTGGAGCGTCTTCCGCACCCCTCCGACGGGCGCGCCCGCGTCGTGGTGCTGACCGAGAAGTCGCGGCGTGAGTTCTTCCAGCATTTCGGCGTGCACCTGGGCGCCATGCGCGAAGTGGCCGACCGCTTCGACGATGGCGAGCTCGGGACCATCAACGCCTTCCTCGATTCGCTCACCGAGTCGATCACGACAGAGGACTGACGCGGTTCGTCCCTCGCGCCACGCGCACGCCCACGTCGTCGAACGCCTCCCGCTGCAGCCCACCCCGCCGTGCCGCCGCGCGCACCTGTGCCGGCGCATCCGACCACCCGCCGCCGCGGAACACGCGCGCGTCGCTCTCGCCCTCCGGGTCGTACGGGTCGGCGCACCATTCCCACACGTTGCCCAGGGTGTCGAAGAGTCCGTGGAGGTTCGGCATCCGTCCTCCCACCTCGGCGGGAAAACGCAGGCCGTCAGCGGCCGTCCACGCCACTTCGCGGACGGGTCCGTAGGCCGACGACGTCGAGCCCGCACGGCAGGCGTACTCCCACTCGTCTTCGGTGGGTAGGCGGAACCCGTCGGAGTCGGGGTCGCCCGTGACGACCTCGCCGTCGAACGAATAGACCGGGTCGAGTCCCTCCCACTCGCTCAGCGCGTTGCACAGTCGAATCGCCCGCAGCCAACTCAGGTGGGTCGCGGGTCGCCGCGGATAGCGAGAGGGGATGCCGAGCAGCTCGGCCATCTGCTCCTCGGTGATGGGGTAGACGCCGATCTCGAAGGCGTCGACGACGATCTCGCGCCGCTGCGCCCCACGGAGATCGCCACGCAGCACGCGGCCCGCGGGGATCCGCGCCATCTCGACGTCGGTCACGACAGCTCCACCATCCACAGGTCGCTGTCGCCCGTGACGAACAGTCGTTTCTCGTCGGCGTCGAATGCGCAGTTGCTCACGACGTGCGGGGTGGGGATCACGCCCAGGCGTGCGCCCGTCTCGTCGACGATGACCACGCCCGCCTCGCTCGAGATCCAGAGCCAGTCGCGACTGTCGACGACGAATCCGTCCGGGATGCCGGCATCCACCGTGGCGAAGGTGCGCGGCGCGCCGACCGCCTGGCCGTCCCAGTCGCACGCGACGACGCGCGGGAGGGCGTGGGCGTTCGACTCCGCGACGTAGAGCGTCTTCTCGTCGCGGCTGAAAGCCAGACCGTTGGGCTGGTCGAGGTCGATCATGCGCTCGAGTCCGTCGCCGTCGCGCCAGCGGTACACGCTCTGGTGGCGAAGAGCGGGATCGGCCGGGTACCCCTCGCGCGGGTCCGAGATGCCATAGGTGGGGTCGGTGAACCAGATCCAGCCATCGGATGCCACGACCAGGTCGTTCGGTGAGTTCAGGGGTTCGCCCTCGAAGGCGTCGACCAGCAGTTCGGTGCCGGTCTCGTCGGTGCGACTGATGCCACGGCGACCGTGCTCGGCCTGCAGGAGGCGGCCCTCGGCATCCATCGCGTTCCCGTTGGCGAAGTTCGACCGATCGCGCACGGTGACGATGCTGCCGTCCTCGCGCCAGGCGAGGGTTCGGCGACCGATCACGTCACTGAACACGAGGCAACGCTCTTCGGGCCACCAGACCGGACCCTCGGCCCACGTGGCGTCGGCGTACAGCGAGAGCAGGCGCGAACTGCTCGGAAGGACCGCGGCGAGCCGCTCGTCCCACACCCGCGGGCGTGCGACCTCGACCGGCTCGGGGGAACGAGGGCTTTGCAGGATCTGACCGTCGAGGAAGATACGGGGCATGACACAAGTCAAACGTGTGCGCGGGGTGGGGCGAGCCGGGTTGACGGGCTCAACCGAAGGGGTGGGGAGTCGGCGCGGCCGGCGACGACGCGAACTGGATGAGCACCTGCAGGCACGGCTCGTCTCCGACGGTGCCCGAGAGGTGCCCGGCCGTGCCGTCGACCTCATCGGTGTCGGTGTCCTGCCCGAAATGGATGTCGCCGGGGCCCATCTCGACACGCGAGCCGTCCTGCGTCTCGAGGAACCAGCGCCCCCGCAGCGGAATCACCCACTGCGGATGAGGCGACGGATGCCACTGCCCCACCCACCCCACCGGGAGCGCTGCGAACAGCACCGCCGACACCTCGCCGGGGAAGGGCCGTATCCACTGGGGGTCGGCCCCGCCGCCCACGCTCTGCAGTCCGAAGCCGCGCAGCACCGACTCATCGAGACGACTCTTGCCGTCGAGCCCCGTCCACATGTGGACGAAGGGCAGCGTGGGCGGGGTGTCGGCGTCGCGTCCGTCGTTGTCGAGAGCCGTGGTGGTGGTCGTGTCCATGCGTCGAGTCAACCGTGCGCGACGCGGGGGAGCGGAGGGTTGACGACGGGGGCGGATGCCGGGCGTCGGCGCCAACGATGAAGGGGCGCCGCCGACCGAAGTCGACGGCGCCCCTTCAGGAACGCGGTGTGCGTCAGGCCTTGCCCTCGGCGCGGTTGCGACGAACCGTGGTGGCCACGGCGATCGTGCCACCGGCGAGAGCGAGAGCGCCGCCGCCGACCCAGAGGCCCAGCATCGAGCTCGCGTCGAAGCCGGTCGCGGGGAGGCCGGTGCTGCCGCCCGCGTTGTTGCCGGCGGTGCCACCGGTGGGGGTGGCGGACAGGGTGTAGGTGCCGCGGCGGTCGGCGGGAAGCGTCACGCTGACGGTTGCCGAGCCGGAGGCGTCGGCGACCTTCGTGATCGACTTCGAGCTGACGGGCAGGTTCGCCGTGGCGAGACCGGCCTGGTTGGCGTTGTAGCCGACGAGGATGAAGTTGACGGTGGCGCCCGGAGCGACGTTGAACGTGACCGGACCATTGTTGGTGATCGTCACGGTCTGCGTGCCGGGAGCGGTGGGGACGTATGCCTGGGCCACGGCGGGAGCTGCGAACAGCAGCGCGCCGGCGAGGGCGGCGGAGACGCCAGCCTTCTTGAGGGAGAGCTTCATGAGTGCCTGCTTTCGAATCCGGGCTACCGGGAGGTGGTGGTCCGCGTCCGTGCTATCCCGATGGAGCTGCAAGGGGAAGGACAACAATGAAGCGGTGGGCTGTGATGAGACCCTTCCTGAGTATTGCCTAAGCGTTCCC
>JAKOMY010000300.1 GCA_022702225.1 Microbacteriaceae bacterium
AGCAAAAAGCAGGAGCAACCGTGTTGAGCAGCGTCACTGCCCCCTCCGATTCCGCCACCCCGATGTCGCCCGAGCGTCTCGCGCGGGAGAACCTGCCCCTGGCGAAGTACCTCGCCGTCGAGAAAGCGCGCACCGCCCTGCACGTGGACCTCGACGACCTCCTGTCGGCGGCGTATCTGGGTCTGGCCACCGCGTCCTTGGAGTTCGAACCCGAACGCGGCATCCCGTTCGGCGCCTACGCACGCACCAAGATCACCTGGGCGATCCTCAACGAGATGCGCTCGGCGGATCCCGCGGGCGAACGCGGTCGCGAGAAGATCGAACGCGTGCGCGTGGCCGATGAGCTCGTGCGGGTGCGGACGGGGCGCGCGGCGACCGTGGCAGAGCTGGCTGCCGAATCCGGTCTCGATGCCGAGGTCGTGGTGAAGATGCAGATGCTCGACGAGATGGTCCGTACCGGAACGAGCTTCGAGGCGCAGTTCGAGGGTGACGACTCCCGCTCGGCTCCCGATCTCACCGACACCGTGATCCTTCCCGAACACGCGGTCGAGCAGGCGGAGAGGCAGCGGATGCTCGACCGCATCATCGGCGCGCTGCCCGACCAGATGCGCCAGGTCATCCGCGGCGTGTACCTCGACGAGCGCATGGTGAAAGACGTCGCGGCCGACCTCGAGGTGAGTCACGCCTACGTCTCGAAGCTCCGACGAGTCGGCCTGACCCTCATGCGCGAGGCCCTCGACGCCTGGGAGAACGGTACGACGCCCGACCGATCGACGGCCACGAAAGCGGCCTTCTTCGATGGCGTCTTCGGTCCCGTCGCGGCGTCCTCTGCTCGCGGCGCAAGAGCGGCGACGGGTCCGAGCGTGGACCTGAGGGGACTGGCCCTTCCCGCCTGAGGCGCGAATCTCGCCGGAAACGGCGGTTACGCGTCGGCCGATCCGTCGCGATGGTGGGGGATGCGAGGCCACGGACGGCTCCGCTTCGAATATCCCATCCACGGAGGAACAACATGGGTCTTCAGATCGCAACCAACGTCGGTGCCCTCAACGCGTACCGCAACCTGTCGTCGAACCAGAACGACGTGTCGAAGTCGCTCGAGAAGCTCTCGAGCGGTCTGCGCATCAACCGTGCGGCCGACGACGCCGCCGGCCTCGCCATCTCCGAGGGCCTGCGCTCGCAGGTCAACGGCCTGAACGTGGCCGCGCGTAACGCCCAGGACGGCATCTCGGTCATCCAGACCGCGGAAGGCGGCCTCACGGAGGTCCACTCGATCCTGCAGCGCGTGCGCGACCTCGCGGTGCAGGCGGGTAACGACTCGAACAACGCGGACTCCCGCAAGGCCATCACCTCCGAGGTGACGCAGCTGGTCGACGAGCTCGAGCGCATCGCGGACAGCTCGAACTTCAACGGCATCAAGCTCCTCGACGGCTCCGCAGGCGCCGCCGCGGACGGCAAGCTCAGCTTCCAGATCGGAGCGGACGGTTCGGCGTCCAGCCAGATCTCCGTCGACCTCGGTGTCGCCGACATCAAGACGCTCGCCACGGATCTGCGCACGAGCATCGTCACGACCGACGGCTTCGCAGACCCGACGGTCGCGGCGACGACCATCACCGCGGTCGACACGGCGATCAAGTCCGTGTCGTCGGCTCGCGCCGAGCTCGGTGCCGTCCAGAACCGCTTCGAGTCGACCATCAACTCGCTGCAGGTCTCGGCCGAGAACCTCTCCGCCGCCAAGAGCCGCATCGTCGACACCGACATGGCGGCCGAGATGGTCAAGTACACGGCCTCGAACATCCTGGCGCAGGCGGGCACCGCGATGCTCGCCCAGGCCAACCAGTCGGGCCAGGGCGTCCTGCAGCTCCTGCGCTGATCCGCAGCGCTGACGCACCGACGACGCCCGGGCGGGAGGTTCCTCCTGCTCGGGCGTCGCCTCACCCGGGATCGCTTCACCGACGGAAGGCGGAGACACGATGAACATCGACGGCTTGGCATCCGGAATGAAGACCGCGGACGTCATCGACGCGCTGATGAACGTCGCCGCGATCCCCAAGACCCTGGTGACCAACAAGATCACCGATCGCAACACCGTCATCGCCAACCTGCAGTCGCTCAACACGACCCTGCAGAGCCTCGCCGAGAAGGCGAAGACCGCGGCATCCGCGACGTCGCTCGCGCGCTTCTCAGCGACGAGCTCCGCCGAGGCCGTGACCGTCGTCGCGGGCGACAAGGCCCGCGCCTTCTCGACCGCCGTGGTGGTGGACACCCTCGCCACCGCTCACGCCGTGGTGACCGCGCCCGGGGGAGCCGACGCGTTCGCGGGCCCGTTCACCCTGGTCGCCCGAGACGGGACCGCCACCGAGATCACCCCGGCCGGTGCCGCGCCCAGCGACCTCGTCGCCGCCATCAACGCCTCCGGCACGGGCGTCACCGCCACGGTCGTACCGGGCGGTCGGAGTGCCGACGGCCAGCCCCTGTCGCGGGTGCAGATCACCGCGAACCGGACGGGGGCGGAGGGCGCTTTCACCCTGCACCGCGGCAGCGCCGCCGACGTCGCCGCGGGAACCGGTGACGATGTCACGACCGATACGGGCGCGGCGATCGTCGCACGCGGCACGGATGCCGTCATCCGCCTGTTCGCGGGGACCGCCGCCGAACAGAGCGTCACCAGTTCTTCCAACACCTTCGTCGGGATCGGCGAGGGCGTCGACATCACGGTGCGCGCCACGTCGACGCAGCCGGTCACGGTCACCGTCGCCGCCGACGGCAAGGCGCAATCCGACACCGCCGCGGCCTTCATAAAAGACATCGCCGCCCTGCTGACGCGGATCGACAACGGCTCCAAGGCCACGGTCGCCGCCCCGGGTTCGGCCACCACCCTCGGCGTGTTCACCGGCGACAGTACGGTGCGCTCACTCCGCGGCGCCCTCGCCAGCGCCGTCCAGAGCCCGGTCGGCTCCGTCTCGCCCTCGACGATCGGGATCAGCGTCGACAAGTTCGGCGCGCTGTCGTTCGACCAGGAGAAGTTCGCCGCGGCCATGCGAGCCGACCCGGCTGCGACACAGGCGACGTTCTCGGCCGTCGCGGATCGCGTGCAGGCGAGCACGACGCAGTACTCCGACAAGTACGACGGCCTGCTCACCCAGCGCATCACCGGCCAGCAGACCGAGGTCAGGTCGCTGCAGCAGCAGGTGGAACGCATGGACCTGCGGCTCGACATGCGCCGGGCCACGCTCGAGCGCACCTACTCGGCGATGGAGGTCCGCCTGTCGGGTCTTCAGTCGCAGTCGTCCTGGCTCACCTCGCAGCTGGCCGCCCTCACTCCGCCGTCCCAGTAACCGCGAACAGGAGACAGATCGATGCCCGTCACCACCCTCGCCCGCGCCCAGCAGGAATACCTCGAGCAGCAGGTCTCGTCCGCCACCCCCGAGCGCCTCGTCACCATGCTCTACGACCGTCTGCTCGTCGACGTCGAGCGCGCGCGCGCCGCGCAGGAGAGCGGCGACTGGCCCTCGGCGGGCACGTACCTCACGCACGCGCAGGCGATCATCGCGGAACTGAACGGTTCGCTCGACGACGGCTGGGACGGCTCGGACGGGCTGCGGGGGCTCTACACCTACATCACGGGTCGCCTCATCGTGGCCAACGTCGGCCGGGACACGGCGGCCACACAGGAGTGCGCGACCCTGATCGCCCCGCTCCGCGAGGCCTGGCACGCCGCGGCGTCCGCGCTCACCGTCTCGTGAGGAAGCGATGACCGACGATGCGGCGTGGACCGACCTCCTGGACACATTCGAGCGCGCCCTCGACGGTGGCGACGAGATGGCGCCCGGGTCCTTCGTGCGACCGGCCGGTCCGCCCCCGGAGCACCTCGTCGCCCGGGCGCGGGAGGTGCTCGAGAGGCAGCTCCGCGCGATCGAGGCACTCGGCGTCGCCCGTGCCGAGGTCGCGCGCGAGCTCGCGGCCCTGCGGCGAATCCCGCCCACGCGAGTGAGCCCACCCGTCTACCTCGATGTGCGCGGATAACCGCAGCCCGTCGCTTCGCTCGCGTGCCGCGGGCGTCCCGGGCCGGCATCCGTCCCCGAATCCCCCTCGCGGTTACGCCGGAGCGCACCCGTCGCGATAGTCGGTGCCGAGCAGGGATCGCTCAACGACTGGCCACGGATCGGCTCGCCCCTCGACCGGAGTGCCGCGTGCTCGAATCCGTCACCTCAACAGCCCTGTCCAGCGCTCTCGACGCGTTGTCGCTGCGCCAGCGCGCGATCGCCGAGAACATCTCCAACGTCAACACGCCCGGCTACCACGCCAAACGCGTGTCGTTCGAAGAGGAGCTCGCGAGCGCCGTCGGACGGGGGTCCGGGAGCGTCGAGGCGGTGGTGCAGCGCTCGCTCGAGCCCACTCGGCTCAACGGCAACAACGTCAACCTCGACACCGAGACGATGTCGAACATCGACACGGTGCTGCGCTACCAGTTCGCCGCCCAGGCCCTCAGCGGCCAGGCATCGTCCATCACCAAGGCGATCGGTCAGGCCTCCGCATGAGCTTCGACGCGATCGGCGTGGCGGGGACGGGCTTGACGGCCCACCGCAAATGGCTGGATGCCATCAGCGACAACATCGCCAACGTCAACACCGCCACCCCCGCGGGTCAGGACATGTTCCGCGAGAAGTACGTCACGGCGGCCGAGGGCACCGTGACCCCCGGCGTGTACGTCACGGGCGTGCGCGAGTCGACCGCGGAGGGGCGTCTCGTCTACGAGCCCGAGCATCCCTACGCCGACGAGAACGGCTACGTGCAGTACCCCAACGTCGACCTCGGTGACCAGATGAGCATGCTGATCCTCGCCCAGCGCGGGTATCAGGCCAACGCCGCCGTCATCGACCGCGCCAAGACGAGCTACGAAGCGGCCCTGCAGATCGGACGAAGCTGATGAGCATTCCCCTCGACCCGATCGCAGCCGTGGGCGTGACGCCCCTCAGTCCGCTGAGCTTCGAGCAGACCGCCTCGGCACCGCAGGCGATCGGCGGCGCCTCGGGCGGACAATCGTTCGCGACGTCGCTCGCCGCCGCCGTCGAGAATCTGCAGCAGCTGCAGTCGACCTCGAACGGCTTGGCCGTGCAGGCCGTCACCGGAGACCTCGACGACATCCACAAGGCCACGCTCGCCTCGACGCGCGCCGGGGTCACGCTCGACCTGATGGTCGCCGTGCGCGATCGCGGGGTCGCCGCGTTCAACGACGTCATGCGGATGCAGGCCTGACGTGCCCCGCGTGCTCGCGTCCTCGATCGAGAGGCTCAAGCGGATCGTCGCCGGTTTCAGCGTCGCTCAACGCACCATCGCCGTGATCGGTGCCGCCCTCGTCGTGATGGGCGTGATCGCGCTCGGAAGCTGGCTCGCGAAACCGCAGATGAGTCCGTTGTTCACCGGCCTGAGCCCCAGCGACGCGTCGGCGGTCGTGGAGCAGCTCAAATCGGCGGGGGTGAGCTACGAGCTCACCGAGGGAGGCGCGACGGTCCTGGTGCCCGACGCGCAGGTCTACCCGCAGCGTCTGGCCGCCGCGGCGGCGGGGCTGCCCACCAACGACACCGGCGGGTACACGCTCCTCGACAAGATGGGCGTGACCGCCAGCGAGTTCCAGCAGTCGGTGACGTACAAGCGCGCCATCGAGGGCGAGCTCGCGGCGACCATCGGGGCGATGTCGGGCGTCACCGCGGCCTCCGTGCAACTGGCCATTCCCGAGCAGAGCGTGTTCGTGGCCGACACGCAGCACCCCACGGCATCCGTCTTCGTCAAGACCCAGGGCGGGGCCAACCTCAGCGACGACCAGATCGCCGCGATCGTGCATCTGACCAGCGCTTCGATCCCCGGGATGACCCCCGAGGACGTCGCGGTGACCGATCAGTCGGGTCGGGTGCTCGCGGCCGTGGGGCAGGGGCTCACCGGTTCCGCGAGCACGCAAGCCTCGGAACACGAGGCGAAGGTCGCCGGGGCGGTGACGAAGATGCTCGAGACCATCGTGGGGCCGGGCAACTCCACCGTCAGCGTCAGCGCCGACGTGGCCAACTCGACCTCCGAGCGCATGGACGAGACCTACACCGCTCCCGAGGGCGGCGTGATGATGAACGAGCAGACCCGCACCCAGACCTCGACCGGCGGTCAAGCGGGGGGAACGGGCGTGCTCGGACCCGACAACATCGCCGTGCCGAACACCGCAGGAGCGGGGTCGTTCGAGTCGGAGGAGTCCACGCGCAACAACGCCGTCAACAAGTCCACCGAGAAGACGACGACGCCGGCCGGTGAGGTCACCCGGCAGACCGTCAGCATCGCCCTCGATCGCGGGTCGGTGCAGGGTGTCACGGCCGAACAGGTGCAGGCGCTGGTGACCAACGCGGCGGGAATCGACGCGGCACGCGGCGATACCGTCACGGTGGAGTTCGTCGACTTCAGCCAGAGCGCCGCCGCCGCCGCCACCGCTGCGCTCGAGGCCGCGGAGGCCGAGAAGGCCGCGCTGGTGCAGTCGGAGCTCATGCGTGCGGCGATCATCGGCGGCTCGATCGTGCTCGCCGCCCTCATCCTCGTGATCGCCCTGCTGGTCCGGCGCCGCCTGAAACGCCGCACGCTCTACACCGACGACGGACCCATCGAGTACTTCGCGACGATGACCGAGACCGAGGAGCAGAAGCTCAAGACCCTCAAGGGCCTGGCCGAGCCCATCGCGCTGCCCGCGGTGCCGCCGACCAAGATCATCCCCACCCTCCTCGACATCGAAGAGGAGCCGGAGTCGCCGCAGGTGCTCGTCGAGCAGCGACGGCGCGAGGTGGACCAGCTCGCCAAGAGCGATCCGCAGAACGCGGCGAAGGCGCTCGCCCACATGATGGATGAGGCGACGGTATGAGCCTGCTGAACACCCGGGCGACGGATGCCGAGGAGGCCCCCGCCACCGCCGTGACCGAGGTGCTCGCCGTGCCGGCGGCTGCGACGTCGGGTCTGCGCAAGGCCGCGATCGTCATGCTCAACATGGACCGCGAGACCAGCGCCGAGGTGCTGCGTCATCTGGGCGAGGACCGGGCCGAGCTCCTGGCGGGCGAGCTCGCGCAGCTCGGCAGCATCGACACCGCGGCCACCGCCGCGGCTCTCGCCGACTTCCGCCGCATCGCCTCGGGTCGATCGCTCATGAGCCGCGGGGGAGAGCAGTTCGCGACCGGGCTGCTCGAGACGGCGTTCGGGCGCGAGAAGGCCGTGGGCATGGTCGGGCGCGTGATGTCGCAGGGCGTGGTCTCGTTCGACTTCCTCAACGCCGCGGACCCCACGCAGCTGGCCACGATCCTCGACGGCGAGATGCCGACCACCGTCGCCGTCGTGCTCGCGAACCTCCGCGCGGACCGCGCCGCCGCGGTCCTCGCCGCGCTGCAGGACCCGCTGCGCACCGACGTCGCGCAGGCGATCGCTGAGCTCGGGGTCGCCTCGCAGGAGGCGATCACCGTGGTCGCGGAGTCGTTGCGTGCGCGGACGGGGGTCTTCGGCATCCGCGAGGCGCACGAGGCGATCGGCGGCGTGCAGCCGTTGGTCGACATCATCAATCGGTCCGACACCGCGCTCGAGAAGGCGCTGCTGGCCGGCCTCGAAGACCGCGATCAGGTTCTCGCCGAAGAGGTTCGCAGCCGCATGCTGACCTTCGCCGACATCTCGCGTCTCGAGGACCGCGACGCCCAGCGCGTGCTGCGGGGGATCGACCTGCGCATCCTCGCTCTCGCGCTGAAGGGCGCCGACGATCAGATCGGCGAGGTGATCCGCCGCAACATGACCGAGCGCAACCGCGAGAACCTCGACGAGGAGACGCGCGCTCTCGGCCCCGTGCGCATGCGGCAGGTGGACGACGCGCGCGCCGAGGTCGTGCGCGTCATCCGCGAGCTCGAAGCCGCCGAGGAGATCACGCTCGCGCGCGAGGACGACGACGAACTGATCGAGTGACCACGGTGCCGACCGCCCTCTCGGGGGCGGCCGGTTACGGCGGGGCGCACCCGTCGCGATAGTCCGGGAAGAGCACGGATCGCTCGTCGACTTGGCCACGGATCGGCTTCGCCACAACCGCAGGGTGACCACCGTGTCCGATTCCGTCTTCACGCCGCTGGTGGTGCCGCGCGTGGGAGATGCGCGACCGGACGCGCGGGAGGTCGTCGACAGAGCACGGGCGCGGGGATACGCCGACGGGTTCGCCGCGGGCCGCCGCGATGCCCGGGCCGAACTCGAGCGCGAGCGGATCGCGGACGAGGGGCGGATCGCCGCGCGCGACGCCGCGGCCGACGCGGCCCACCGGGCAGCCCTCTCGGCTCTCGGCGAGGCGAAGGCCCGGCTCGACGCCGAGGTCGGCGCTCTCGTGGCATCCGATGTGCGACGCCTCGAGGAGCTCGCCGTCGAGATGGCCGCGGAGATCCTCCGAACGGAGATGTCGGATGCCGCCCGCTCGGCCGCGCACGCGATGCGGCGGGCCGCGGCCCAGACGCCCCGCGCGGCATGGGTGCGGGTGCACCTGAACGAACGCGACCTGCGCACACTCCGGGACGCGGCCGCCGCGGAACTCGCGGAGGGCGTGGAGGTCGTGGCGGACGCCGACGTGGATCCCGGCGGCGCGATCGTCCGGATCGCGCACGGCAGCGTGGACACGCGGATCGGTGCGGCCTTCGAGCGGGCGCGCGCAGAACTCGCTCTGGACGACGACGGCGAGGCAGGCTCGTGAGCGTCGCCACCCGTCGCTGGGAGCGCGCACTGCGGGCGACCGGTCCGCGCCGCTCGGGGGTCGTGAAGGCCGTGGTGGGTCTCGGCGTCGAGGCGCTCGGCATCCCCGCCGCCGTCGGCGACCGCGTGCGCATCGAAGCGGCCGACGCCGTCGAGATCGAGGCCGAGGTCGTCGCGGTCGACGGTGAGGCCGTGCGCTGCATGCCGATGGGCCCGATGACCGGGGTGCGCGTCGGTGCGGCGGTGCACCACTCCGGTGCGGCGCTGACGGTGCCGACCGGTCGCGGCCTGCTGGGGCGCGTCCTCGACGGTCTCGGTCGCCCGATCGATGGTCTCGGCCCGCTCACCGGCGCCCCCGTCGTCGCCCTGGGCAACACCGCGCCCAGCGTCATCGGACGCCAGCGGATCGACCGCCAACTGGGGCTGGGTGTGCGCGCGCTCGACACGATGACCCCCGTCGGCGTGGGCCAGCGACTCGGACTGTTCGCGGGCTCGGGGGTCGGCAAGTCGTCGCTGATGTCGATGATCGCGCGCGGCTCGACCGCCGACGTCACCGTGATCGCGCTGGTGGGCGAGCGCGGTCGCGAGGTGCGGGAGTTCCTCGAGGACGACCTCGGTCCCGAGGGCCTCGCGCGCGCGGTGGTCGTGGTCGCCACCTCGGATCAACCGGCGATGGCGCGCCTGCGGTCGGCCTTCGTCGCGACGCGCATCGCCGAGCAGTTCCGCGACGACGGCCTCGACGTGGTGCTGATGATGGACTCGCTCACGCGCGTGGCGATGGCCCAGCGCGAGATCGGACTGTCCGCGGGGGAACCGCCCGCGACCCGCGGCTACCCGCCCTCCACCTTCTCGGTGTTGGCGGGCCTGCTCGAGCGCGCGGGCACCGGGCCCACCGGGTCGATCACGGGGCTGTACACCGTGCTCGTCGACGGCGACGATCACAACGAGCCGGTCGCCGACGCCGCGCGCGGGATCCTCGACGGGCACGTGGTGCTCGACCGCGGTCTCGCCGTGCGCGGCCACTTCCCGGCGATCGACGTGCTCGGGTCGGTGTCGCGCGTCGTGTCGAAGGTGACCTCGCCCGACCAACGCGAGGCGGCGGTGACCCTGCGCCGCGTGCTCGCCGCCCGTCGCCAGGCGAACGACCTCATCGACATCGGCGCGTACAAAGCGGGGGCGAACCCGCTCGTGGATGCGGCCCTCGCACATCAGGGCGCCATCGACGGGTTCCTCACCCAGCGCATGGACGATCTGACCCCGACCGACGACTCCTGGCGGCGGTTGGCCGCCCTGACGACCACCTTCGGAGGACTCTCATGACGTTCCCCCTCTCCGGGCTGCTGCGCGTGCGCGGCGTGCAGGAGCGCGCCGCGGCCGAGTCGCTGTCGCACGCTCGCGCCGAGGCCGTCGCCGCCGAGACGGCGGTCGAGCACGCGGTGTCGAGCCTGAGCGACATCGCCACCGAGATCGACGACCCCGCGACGCTGCTGGCGATGGCCGCGGCCCGATCCTCGGGGCAGGCGGCGCTGGCCGACCTTCGTGCTCTCGCGGAGCTCCGACAGGATGCCGCGGAGGCCGCGTCTGCCGCCCACGTCGAGGCCCGCCGCGAGCTCAAGGGACTCGAGCGGCTCGAGAGCGCCCATCGCGCGAGCGAGCTCGCGCAGGAACAGCGCGCCGAACAGAGCGCGCTCGACGAGATCGCCGTGGTGCGTGCGGCGCGCGACGCGGGGAGCGCCGCGTGAGCATGCTGCTGCCGACCGCGGGGTCGATGCCCACCTCGCCCCGGGGTGCGCGCTCGACGGGCGAGGGGTCGGGGCCCGCGGCCACGCGCACGAGCTTCGCGGACGCGCTGGCCCACGCCGCGGTGAGCCGGGATGATCCGGCCGCTCCGGTTCTCGCGGCCGGGCCAGCGACCGCCGCGCGAGACACCCTCGCGGACGGCTGCGATGATCGTCCCGCCGAACCGGGGCCGTCTTCGGGGTTGGATGCCACGGTCGTCGGGCTCGAAACCCTCGCGGGTATCGCGATACCCGCGTCCGGGGCGGTCCGGGCGGACGCCGTTCCGATGGCCGGGAGCGCCGCGTCGCCCACCGCCGCGACCGAGTCGATCGCGGCAGCCGCAGCGGGGGAGCCGTTCGCACGGACGCCTGCTCCGGCCGTCGGAGCGCCGGAGGCCGGACCCCTCGGGGGAGTGCCCCTCGCCGGGATCGCCACCGACGCCGCGAGACCCGCAGGCGACGCTCGCCTCGACACGGCGTCCGTCGCGTCCGTCGCGCTCGCCGCGGGAAGCGGTACCGAGATCCCGTCCGATCCGACGACGCCCGCAGCGGTCACCGCCGGTACCCGCGCGGACGCCGCCCTGCCGACATCGGCGCGGCCCGGTGCCGCCGTCGCTTTCCCCCGCGAGGCCGCGGCGGCGGTACCGCCGCCGACCGCGACCCTTTCCGAGGAACCTCTCGGGCCCGAGGTTCCGCGGGCCGTGCCGGCATCCACCGGCGCGCCTGTCCGTGCCCTTCCCCCGGCCGCCGCCGCGGGGCCGGCGGGCACACCCGAGCCGGCGCACCCCGGCGGCGTCGTCGTCACCGGGCTCGCCCTCGCCGCCGCGCCGGAGGACGCACCGACCCGACACGAGGCGGCACCGTCGGTGGCGGCGACCGCCGGGTCGACCGGCGTCGCGGCAACCGCGCCCCTGTCGGCATCCGTCCCTCTCGCACCCGCCCCGGAGCAGACCGCTGCGCCGACCGCGACCCCGCGCTCGATCGCCGCTCAGGTCGCACCCGCCATCATGCACATCGCCCAGCGCCCGGCGGGCGCCCACCAGATCACGCTGACCGTCACCCCCGAAGAGATGGGACCGGTGACCGTGCGCGCCCACCTCGGCGCCGGGGGCGAGGTGCGCATCGACCTGGCGGGAGCCACCGAGGCGGGCCGTGAGGCGTTGCGCGTCATCGTCGCCGACCTCCGCCGCGATCTGGCCGCGGTCATGCCGCACGCCCACCTCAGCCTCGGGTCGTCCCTCACCGCCGACGCCGGAACGGGCGAGCGCGGCGCTCCCGGGGAGAACGGGGCCGGCTCGTCCGACCCCGGTCGCGTTCAACGTTCCGACGACACCGCCCCGTCGGCATCCGCCCGTCCCCCCGCCCGTCTCCTGCCCGCGCTCTCGCCCGCCGTCACCGGTCGCGGGCTCGACATTCTCGTCTGAGAGGACCGCCATGCCCGTCACCGCCGTCACCGGCTCGCCCGCCCCGATCCCCGCGAACACCACCACCGCGACGACGACCGCCGTCGCGGCGAAGAAGGGGCTCGACAGCGAGGTGTTCATGAGACTGCTCGTCACGCAGCTGACGAACCAGGACCCGTCCACCCCGATGGACACCAACCAGATGATCTCGCAGACCACGCAGCTGGCCATGATGGAGCAGCTGACGGCGATGAGCCGCACCTCCACCGAGGCGTTCGCCCTGGACATGCGCCAGGCCGCCTCGACGCTCATCGGGCAGCAGGCCGGCTACCTCGACGCGAAGGGTCTCGCCGTCACGGGGACCGTGACCAAGGTGAGCTTCGACGGCGCCATCCCGCAGGTCACCATCGGCGACGCGACGGTCCCGCTCGATGAGATCACCTCCCTCGCCACCGCCGCTCCCCGCGCGTCCGCCTGACCACCCACACGAAAGAGACCTCCATGCTCCGTTCCCTCTCGTCCGGCATCTCCGGACTCCGTGCGCACCAGACCATGCTCGACACCACCGGCAACAACATCGCCAACGTCAACACCGCAGGATTCAAGGGCTCCTCGGTGCTCTTCCAGGACACGCTGTCGCAGGCGGTCGGCGGTGCCGCGATCCCCGGCGCCGGCGCCGGCGGTCGCAACCCCGCTCAGGTCGGACTCGGCGTCCAGGTCGCGGGCATCCGCACGAACTTCAGCCAGGGCGCCGCGCAGACCACCGGCCGCGGCGGCGACCTGATGATCCAGGGTGACGGCTTCTTCGCGGTGCGTTCGGGCGGGGAGACCCTCTACACGCGCGCGGGAGGCTTCGGCTTCGACGGAGCCGGAAACATGGTCACCGCCGACGGAGCGTTCGTGCAGGGATGGATCGCCCAGAACGGTGTCCTGGGCACCGGCCAGGCGGTCGGGAACATCTCCCTGCCCCAGGGGGTGGTCTCGCCGGCGCGCGCGACCACGGCGGCGACCGTGACGGGCAACCTGCCTTCGTCCGCCGCCGTCGGTGACCAGCTCGTCCGCGACATCGACGTGCACGACGCCCAGGGCACGACCACCGCCCTCAGCCTCACCTTCACCCGGACCGCGACGGGGTGGGACGTCACCGAACCCGTGAGCGGCGCGACCGGCGCCCTCGCGTTCACCGACGGCCGCCAGAGCGCGGGACTCACCCTCGATGCCGGCGGCGTCGCGGTCGACCTCACCGCGGTCACCGGCTTCGCCGACCTGAGCACGGTCGCGATCACCTCGCAGGACGGGGCCGCGGCCGGCACCCTGCAGTCCTACTCGATCACCGGAGACGGCTCGATCGTGGGCACGTTCTCGAACGGCCGTACCGAGACCCTGGCGAAGGTCGCGATGGTCACCTTCGCCAACGCCGAAGGCCTCGAGAAGGTCGGCGGGACGGCCTATCGCGCCTCCGTCAACAGCGGCGGTGCGCAGGTCGGCGAGGCCGGTCAAGCCGGTTTCGGCAAGCTCGTCTCGGGTTCGCTCGAGATGAGCAACGTCGATCTCTCGCAGGAGTTCACCAACCTCATCGTCGCGCAGCGCGGCTTCCAGGCGAGCGCGCGCATCATCACCACGAGCGACGAGGTGCTGCAGGAGCTCACCAACCTCAAGCGCTGACCCGGCGCCCCTCGATGGCGCGGCCCACCCGAGTTACCCGCGGTGGGCCGCGTCGCGATAGTCGGGGGCGTCCCCTCACCCATCGACCGGAGATCTCCCGATGATCACGCTCACCCGTCTCGACCACACGCGATTCGCGGTGAACCCCGATCTGATCGAACGGGTGCACGAGTCTCCCGACACCACGCTGCACATGGTCGACGGCCGCGTCTACAACGTCGAAGAGAGCCTCGACGAGCTCATCGAGCGCATCGTCGCTTACCGCGCGCGCGTGCTCGCCGCGGCATCCGCTCTCTCGGCCCCGTCGGAGCGCTGACATGGACATCGCCTTCGTCGTCGGCGTCGTGGTGGCCTTCGGGGCCCTGTACGCCATGATCACGATGGAGGGCGCCCACCTGAGCGCGCTCCTGCTGCCCGCCCCGATGATCCTCGTGCTCGGCTCGACCATCGGCGTCGGCATCGCCAGCCACACGCTGCGCGACGCGATCGCGGCCTTCGGCTCGTTGGGGCGGATGGCGCGCGGTCCGCGATCCACCCCGGCCGCCGTCATCCCGATCCTCGTCTCCTACGCCGAGAAGGCGCGGACCGAGGGCCTGCTGCGCCTCGAGGACGAGCTCGACTCCGCCCCCGACGACTACACCCGCCGCGCCGTGCAGGCGGTGGCCGACGGCGTCGACGCCGAAGAGCTGCGAACGCTGATGGACGACGAGATCGTCGCCGAGGCCGCGCGCAACCGCGTGGCCGCGCGGTTCTTCTCCGCCCTCGGCGGCTACGCACCCACGATCGGCATCGTCGGGACCGTCGTCTCGCTCACGCACGTGCTCGAGAACCTCGACAAGCCCGACGAACTCGGCCACATGATCGCGGCCGCCTTCGTCGCCACCCTCTGGGGCCTGTTGTCGGCCAATTTCATCTGGAACCCCATCGCGGGGCGGCTGAATCGCATGGCCGCCGTCGAGCAGGAGCGCATGACGCTCGTGTGCGAGGGGATCCTCGCCATCCAGGCCGGCAGCGCGCCGCGCCTGGTCGAGGAGCGTCTGCTGGCGCTGACCACCTACAAACCGAAGAAGAAGAAAGAGCCCCGGCCCGACAAGGTCGCA
The DNA here is from genome assembly GCA_022702225.1 of Microbacteriaceae bacterium. Classification (GTDB taxonomy): domain Bacteria; phylum Actinomycetota; class Actinomycetes; order Actinomycetales; family Microbacteriaceae; genus Microbacterium. Next base: position 14,680 of record JAKOMY010000300.1, read on the forward strand.
GCGACCGGGGATGCCGAGTGAGCAGCAGGCGCCCCGCGCGCGGACGCGGCCACGACGAGGGCGAGCACGACGAGCCCGATGAGCGCTGGGCGGTGTCCTACTCCGACATGGTGACGGTTCTGATGTGCCTGTTCATCGTGCTGTACGCCGTGTCGATCGTCGACGAGACCAAGTACGAACAGCTCAAGAACGGTCTCGCCGAGGCGTTCGGGCAATCCCAGACGCCGGGCGGCGGCGACTTCACCGAGGGGCTCGTGATCCCGCCCGAGCTGCTGGCGGAGGAGGGCGTCGAGGACGTCGCGGTGCGCGCGGCTCGCGAGCGCGACAACCTCGAGCAGATGAAGCAGCAGATCACCTCGGCGCTGGCAGCGCAGGGCCTGGCCGAGACCGTGGACTTCGTCATCGACGAGCGCGGTCTGAAGGTGGGCCTGGTCGGCGCCGAGACGTTCTTCACCGACAACCGCACCGACCTCTCGGCGAAGGCGGATGCCGTCCTCGACGCGGTCGGCGACGTGCTGGCCGCCGCGGGCAACCCCCTCAGTATCGAGGGGCACGCCGACCATCGCGCGGCGGTCGCTCCCTACGAGAGCAACTGGGAGCTCAGCAGCGGACGCGCCACCAAGGTCGCACGGTTCCTCGTCGAGCACGAGGGCATCACCGGGTCCCGTGTGCAGGCGGTTGGTTACTCCGATCAACGCCCCCTCGTCGAGGGCGACACCGCGGAAGATCTGGCGGCGAACCGCCGCGTGGACATCGTCGTGCAATCCACCGAGGAGGAGAAGGTACGTGCTCTCATCCCCGGACTCGTCCAGACCGCTCCGCAGGGCTGACCCCTCGTGACCACCACTCTCAAGGAGACCGCCATGGCGACCACCGCCGTCCGCGACGACCCCCTGCGCCGCTATCCCGCCTATGACTTCAGCCGCCCCGTCCAGCTGGGTCGGGAGCACCGGCGCCGGTTGGAGGCGGCTTTCGAGGCATTCGCGCGACAGTGGGCGTCGCAACTGACCGGCAAGGTCCGCATGCGCACCCACCTGACGCTCGAGGGCGTGGAGTCGATGTCGTACCAGGAGTACGCCGACACCCTCCCGGCGACGACCGCGATGGTCACCGGTGCGACCGCGGGGCGCGACGAGCCGGGAGTGGTGCAGTTCGATCTCGGCGTGGCGCTGACGTGGGTCGTGCAGATGCTCGGCGGCAAGAGCAGCGCGCCGATCGAGCCGCGCACCCTGACTCCCATCGAGTCGGCGCTGATCCGGCAGCTGATGGACCGTACCTTCGAGCTGTTGACGACGAGTCTGGGCATGCTGCTCCCGGCCGAGCTCACCTACGCGGGCCTGCACGACAACCCGCAGTACCTGCAGGTCATCTCGCCCGGTGAGGCCGTCGTCGTCGCGCGGTTCGCGATGCGGATGGGGGAGTCGCATTCGACCGCGACGGTCATGCTGCCCACCGCCGTCGTCGTCGACCAACTCGCCGAGAGCGAGCGCGATGCCGCCTCCGCCCACCGTGCGGGCGCGACGGCCGACCAGGTGCTCGCCACCCCGCTGGAGGTGTCGCTGCGCGTCGCGCCCCGCGTCATCGGCGCCGGAGAGGTCCTCGACCTCGCCCCGGGCGACCTGTTGCGCTTCTCGCACCCCGAGACCAAGCCCTTCGAACTCGTCGTCGGCGACACCCCGGTCGCACGTGCCGTTCCCGGTGCCCAGGGGTCGCGGCTCGCGTGCACGATCACCACCATCCTCGAGGAGACCACCCGATGAGCACCTTCCACGCCGCCGCCATGGCCGCCGCGATCGCGGCGAAACTCCCCTTCGGCTTCCCCGTGCTGCCCACGCCCTCCACCGATCCCGGGGCGACCGGCAGCGCGGTCGTCGTCGCCTTCAGCGGCACCCCGGGCGCGAGGATCGCGATCCAGGTCGCGGATGCCGCGGCCCTCGACGACGGCTCGATCGATCAGCAGCTGTCCGACCGCCTGCACCCCGCCTTCGAGGCGGCCGTGGCCGTGCTCGGAGCCGGCACCCTCGGCGAGGGGGAGGAGATGGATGCCGCGAGCGTCTTCACCGAGGCCGGTGTACAGGTGTTCGACCTCGTCCGCGAAGACGGCAGCACCGTCGCCCGCGCGGCGATCCGCATCGACGACGCCCGCGTGGCGACGTCCACGACGGGCCCGGCCCGTCTCAGCCGGATCGCCGGGGTCGAGATGGAGCTGGTGGTCGAGATCGGACGCACGCGGCTTCCCGTGCGCGACCTGCTGAGCCTTGAGCCCGGTCACGTCGTCGAATTGGACCGCGCCGCGGGATCCCCCGCCGACATCACCCTCAACGGTCGCCTCATCGGCCACGGCACCGTCGTCGTCGCCGACGGCGACTTCGCGGTGCGCGTCGAGCGCATCATCGACCAGACCGGGACCGACTGATCGTGGACGAACTGCTCCTCGCGGCGCGCACCGTCGTCTCGCTCGCGGCGGTGGTGGGGCTCCTGCTCTTCCTGGCCCAGCGCGTGCAGAAAGGACAGGCCGCGGGTGACGGGCCGTTCTCGGCGCTCGTTCCCCACAGACTCGGCCGGCTGCGGAACCTCCCCGGCCTTTCCCCGCGGACGCGGACGGCGTCCCCCTCCCGGCCGCGGAGCGAGAAGATCACGGTCGTCGCCCGTACCGGTCTCGGTGGTCGCGCCCAGCTCGTCGTCGCGGAGTTCGGCGGCATCCGCTACGTGCTCGGCGTGAGCGAGAAGGGCATCGACGTCGTCGACACGCAGGAGGCGCCGATCGACGACGCCGAGCAGAGCGAGAACGTCGTGACGCTGACCGATGCCGGCAGCCCGCGCGGCGCCGAGACCTCCGGGGTCCACGCGGCCTGAACGGTTACCGCGTGCGGGCGCCGTCGCGATAGTCGGTCGCGAGCACGGATCGCTCGACCCCTGGCTACGGATCGGCCTCGTCACCCACGCACGGAGTGCCGTCTTGCCCGTTCCCTCGTCGCGCATCGCGCCCCGCCGACGTCGGCGCTCCCGCGGGCGTCGGGGTGCCGGCATCCTGATGCTGTTCGCGGTCGTGGCCGTGCTGTTCGTCGGCGACGTCGTCGCGGGCGGCGTGGCTCAGGCGGCCACCGGAGAGCCGGGCGGCGTCAGCATCAACGGCATCAACGCCACGCCCTCCGACAGCATCACGACACTGCTGGGCATCACCGTCCTCAGCGTCGCGCCGGCTCTGCTGCTGATGATGACGAGCTTCACGAAGATCTTCGTGGTGCTCGCGCTCACCCGCAACGCGCTCTCGCTGCCGTCGATCCCCCCGAACCAGGTGCTCGCGGGGCTCAGCCTCTTCCTGACGCTGTTCATCATGTGGCCGGTGCTGACCGAGATCAACCAGCTCGCCGTCGCGCCCTTCACCGCGGGACAGATCGACTTCGGGCAGGCCTTCGACGCAGCTCAAGCCCCTCTTCGCACGTGGATGCTGCAGTTCACGCGCGAAGAGGACATCGCGCTGATGCATCGCGCCGCGCAGATGGCCAACCCGGACAGCCCCGAGGTCATCCCGCTGTACACCCTCATCCCGGCGTTCATGCTCAGCGAGCTGCGCGCGGCCTTCGTGATCGGGTTCATCGTGTTCATCCCGTTCCTCGTGATCGATCTCGTCGTCTCGAGCGCGCTGATGTCGATGGGCATGATGATGCTGCCGCCGGTCATGATCTCGTTGCCCTTCAAGATCCTGCTGTTCCTGCTCGTCGACGGGTGGGGCCTGGTGATCACCTCGCTGGTGCAGTCCTATCGAGGCGGCACATGAACCCCGAAGCGGTCATCGACGTCGGCGCGAGCGCCCTGATCCTCGCGGCCAAGCTCAGCGCGCCGCTGCTCATCACCGCCCTCGTGGTCGGTTTCGCCATCTCGCTCCTGCAGTCGATCACGCAGGTGCAGGAGATGACGATGTCGTTCGTGCCGAAGCTGCTGGCGGTCGGGATCGCGCTCATGGTCTGCGGCAACTGGATGATCGCCGAGACCGTCGCCTTCACGCACGAGCTCTTCGGGCGCCTCCCGTCGCTCCTGAACGGCGGCGGATGAACATCCCCGTCGATTTCCGGTGGCTCGAGGCGACGGCCCTCGCGATCGTGCGCATCACGGCGTTCCTGGTGATCGCGCCGCCCTTCAGCCACGGCTCGATCCCCATGCGGGTGCGCGCGATGCTCGGGGTGGGGCTCGGGCTGGCGGTGTCGCCCGTGGTCGTTCCGGGGTACCAGCGCCTGGACACCGCGGGGTTCCTGTTCGCGGCCGCGGGGCAGGTGCTCGTCGGGGCGTTGCTCGGTTTTCTCGTGCTGGTGCTCTTCAGCGCCGTTCAGGGCGCGGGCTTCCTGGTCGACACCTTCGGCGGTTTTCAACTCGCCCAGGCCTACGACCCGGGCATGAACGTCAACGGCGCCCAGTTCACGCGTCTGTTCCAGATGACCGCCATCCTGCTGCTGTTCGCGTCGGACGCGTACCAGCTCGTGCTGGGCGGCCTGTTCCGCTCGTTCGACGCGGTCTCGGTCGCGGGGGCGCTGGACCTGTCGCGCCCCGCCGAGGTGCTGACCTCCGCGGTGGGGCAGATGCTGCTCAGCGCGGTGCAGATCGCAGGTCCGCTTCTGATCGTGCTGTTCTTGGCCGACGTCGGGCTCGGTCTCGTCTCGCGCGTGGCCCCCGCCCTCAACGCCTTCGCGCTGGGCTTTCCCATCAAGATCGCACTCACCTTCCTGCTGGTGGGCTTCGTCTTCGCCGCCCTGCCCTCGATCGTCTCCGCGATCGCGGACGAGGCCGCCCGACTCGTGATCGGGGTCACCCGATGAGCGGGACGGATGCCGGGGAACGCACCGAGAAAGCGACTCCGGAGCGACTGAAGAAGGCGATCGCGAAGGGGCGCATCGGGCGCAGCCAGGACTTCACGGCGTGGGTGGGGATCGGCGCTGCCGGCGTGATGATGCCCGCGACGCTGTCCTCGGCCTCGGCGGTGCTCACGGAGCAGACGCTGCGGGTGGGGGCGGTGGCGAAGGACCCGTCGGTGGGCGCCGCCGTCGAGTCGCTGGGCGGCGCGATCGCCTCGGTCGGTCAGGTGCTCCTGCCGCTTCTGATCGTGGTGCTGGGGGCCACGACCCTCACGGCGATCGCGCAGGGCGGCATCCATCTGCGGGGCATTCCCGCGCGGGTCGAGCAGTTCGACGTGGTCGCGGGGCTCAGGCGGACCGTCGGCGTCGCGGCCCTCTGGGAGGGGATCAAGGCGCTGCTGAAGACCGCGGCGATCGCAGCGGCGCTGTGGAGCGTGGTCGCCGGTCTTGTGCCGATCCTCATGGGCAGCGGTCGTCACCGCATCGCGTGGCTGCTCGAGGTGGCGGGTCAGGCCGTGGCGACGCTGCTGCAGGTGGCCGTGGTCGTGGGCCTGCTCCTGGCGGCGATCGACGTCTTCGTCGTGATCTCGCGCAACCGCAAGCACACCCGCATGACCAAGCAGGAAGCGCGCGACGAGCACAAGAAGAGCGAGGGCGACCCGCTCATCCGCTCGCAACGTCGAGCGCGTCAGCTCGCAGTGAGTCGCAATCGCATGATCGCCGCGGTGGCCGACAGTGACGTGGTGCTCGTGAACCCGACGCACGTCGCCGTCGCCCTCCGCTACGAGCCGGGGACATCGGCTCCGCGCGTCGTCGCCAAGGGCGCCGGCGTGATCGCCCAGAAGATCCGCGAGCGCGCCCAGGAGGCCGCCGTGCCGCTCGTGCGCGACGTCCCGCTCGCGCGAGCTCTGCACGCGAGCGTGGAGATCGGTCGCGAGATCCCCGAAGAGCTGTACACCGCCGTGGCGCAGGTCCTCGCCTTCGTCCAACACCTGAAGACGAGGGGCTCGCGCAAGGGGACGTTCGAGATGCCCCCGGCCGCCCTGACCGGACGCGGCCTGTAGCCGCCCGAGAACCATGACACGAAGGAATGGCACCGCATGATCGGTCAACTGCTGTCGAAGGGCGCCGTCCCGGTCGGCGTGGTGGGAATCATCCTGCTGCTCATCGTCCCCATCCCGGTGGGGCTGCTCGACCTGCTCATCGTGACCAACATCGCCTTCGCGCTGCTGATCCTGCTCACGGCGATGTTCGTGAAGAAGCCGCTCGATTTCTCGGTCTTCCCGAGCCTCCTGCTGGTCGCGACGCTGTTCCGGCTCGGCCTGAACGTCGCCTCGACGCGCCTCGTGCTCAGCGAGGCGCACGCGGGACAGGTCATCCAGGCCTTCGGGCAGATCACGATCAGCGGTTCGCTGGTGATCGGCTTCGTCATCTTCCTGATCCTCGCCGTGATCCAGTTCGTCGTGGTCACCAAGGGCGCCGAGCGCGTCGCCGAGGTGGGCGCCCGCTTCACCCTGGATGCGATGCCGGGCAAGCAGATGGCCATCGACGCCGACCTCAACGCCGGACTCATCACCGACGAGCAGGCCCGAGCGCGCCGCGCCGAGGTGGCGGCGGAAGCCGACTTCTACGGGGCGATGGACGGCGCCAGCAAGTTCGTCAAGGGCGACGCCATCGCCGGCATCGTCATCCTCGTCATCAACTTCGTGGGCGGCATCATCATCGGGATGACCATGCACGGCATGGCCATCGACAAGGCCCTCGAGACTTACAGCCTCCTCACCATCGGAGACGGGTTGGTCACCCAGATCCCCGCCCTGCTCATGGCGGTGTCCACGGGCATGATCGTCACGCGCGAGAACGCCGAGGCCGAGCTCGGCCGCGCGGCCGGGCGCCAGCTCCTGCAGTCGCGCACCGCCCTTCTGATCACGGCGATGGCGGCCATCGGGATGGGCCTGATCCCGGGCATGCCCTTCCTCGCGTTCCTGGCGATCGGCGCCGTACTGCTGTTCGCGGCCTCGCGGGTCAAGGCGAACACCGACCGCGCGGCCGCCGACGTGGCCGACGCCGAGGCACGCGAACGGGCGGAGGCCGCCTCCGCCGAGGGCCCCGACGACCTCATGGACACCATGCGCGTTCACGCCCTGGAGATCTCCCTCTCCCCGGATATCGTCGACCTGGCCGCCGGCGGCGCGGGAGACCTGCTGTCCCGGGTGAAGTCGCTGCGGCGAAAGGTGGCCCTCGAGCTGGGAACGCTCATGCCGCCGGTGCGCACCCGCGACAACGTGGGGCTTCCCGCCGAGACCTACGCGATCCTGGTGGCCGGCATCGAGGTGGGCCGCGGCGTCGTTCCCCGCGGGCATGTGCTCGCAATCGGCGCGGGGCTGGAGCACCTTCCGGGCACCGCCGTGGTCGATCCGGTCTTCGGCCTCGACGGAAGATGGGTGCCGACCGAGATGTCGCACGCCGCCGACATGGCGGGGGCCACCGTCATCGACAGGGCCAGTGTCATCATCACGCACCTGTCCGACATCGTCCACGCGCACGCGCACCGCCTGCTCTCCCTGGAAGACGTCCGCCAGCTCACCGACCATCTCAAGCAGACCCAGCCGAGCGTCGTGGAGGAGCTGACCCCCGCGCTGCTCCCGCTGGCTCTCATCCAGCGCGTCCTGGCCAGCCTCCTCGCCGAGCGGGTCTCGATCAACGACCTCGGCCGCATCTACGAAGCGCTCGCCCTGCGCGCGAAGTCGACCACGGAGGTGCCCGCTCTCGTCGAGGCCGCGCGCAGCGCTCTCGGGCCCGCGATCTCCGCGCGCTTCGCCCAGGACGGGCGTCTGCGCGTGGTGATGTTCGACACGCTCCTCGAGCAGCAGATGCTCGAGGGGCTCCGGCACGTGGAGGGTCGCGCGCAGATCGTGCTCGACGCCGACCAGACGATGCAGCTGATCGAGGGCGTCCGCCGCGCGGTGGCCGCCGTCGAACCCGTGGGCGGCGAACCGGTGCTCGTGTGCGCCCCGTCACTGCGCCAGGGCGTGCGGGCGCTCGTGGCCGGACAGGTGGCGGGCATGCCGATCCTGTCCTACGACGAAGCGGCCGCGGGCGGTTTCGCCACCGACGTCGTGGGCGTCGTCCGCCCCGAGCAGATCGCCCTCCCAGCGTCGTAGGGGAGTCGAGAACGCTCGTAACCGAGAAGAAAAGGTAGTCTGGCGGGGGACGGCGCCGCGGGCGCCTCAGCCACGGAAGGCGGCCACACGCACATGCTCGTACTCACCCGACGCCCCGGTGAAAGCATCATGATCGGCGACGACGTGACGGTGACGGTGCTCGGGGTGACGGCGACCGGCGTGCGCATCGGCATCGACGCTCCCCGCGACACCCGCATCCACCGCAGCGAGATCGTCGTGGCGGTCTCGAACGAGAATCAGGATGCCATCTCGGCGTCGCGATCCGCGGACGCCGAGACCAACCTGCTCGACGCCCTGCGCGGGGGAGCGCGCGCCGGGGCATCGGACTGACGGGTTACTCGCGCGTCGCCGCGTCGCGATAGTCGGTCCCGTGGTGGGCGCACCCGCCCCACCACTCGACCCGAACGAGGTGACTCACGTGTCCGCTACCGACCTGAGCATGCAGCTGCTGCGTCAGCGCGAGGTGCTCGAGCTCATGCTGTTCAAGCTCGAAGAACTCGAGTTGCTCCTGTCGACGGGGAGGACGCGCTGGATCCAGCACGCCACCGTCGAGGTCGACCGCGTGGCCAAGGCCCTCACCGCGGGCACCATCGAGCGTGACGCCCTCTTCGTCGATGTCGCCGCCGAATGGGGCGTCCCCGAGGCGACCTCGTTGCGCGAGCTCGTCGACGTCGCCCCCACCGATGCGTGGCGCGAGGTGCTCGGATCGCACCACGACGCCCTGTCGGGTCTCGCCGCGGAGATCGCGGAGAAGAAGGGGTCGGTCAACCAGCACCTGCGCACGGCCCTGCGGGTCACGCAAGAGACCATCGCGGGCCTCGGCGAACCCACGGGCGAGTACGCGGCGAGCGGATCGCGCGTCGCGGGCGCCGGCTCCCGACTGCTCGACGTGCAGGTGTAGACGATGTCGACCTTCGCAGGACTCAACGTGGCCGCTTCCGCTCTCGCCGCCGCGCGCGCCGGGATGACCGTCACCGGTCAGAACATCGCCAACGAGACCACCCCGGGCTACACCCGTCAGCGCCTCGAGCAGTCGTCGGTGAGCGCTCCCGGCACGGCGGGGCTGTGGTCGACGGGACTCTCCGTCGGAGACGGTGTCTCCGTGCAGGGCATCGCCCGCCTCGGCGACGAGGTGCTCGACGCGCGCGTCCGCGATGCCCTCTCGGCATCCGGATTCTGGTCGGCGCGGTCCTCGGCGGCGCAGAAAGCCGAAGCCGCGATGGCGGAGCCGACGAAAGACGGCCTGGCCGCCAACCTGAACCGCTTCTGGTCCGGGTGGTCCGACCTCGCCAACACCCCCGAGCCGGCGGCCGCCCAGGTCGTCCTCACCAACGCCCGCGTGCTCGCCGGCCAGATCGCGGCCGGCTACGACGCCGCCGTCGGGCAGTGGTCCGACCTGCGCGCGCAGATGGATCGCGATGTCGCGGTCGTCAACGTCGCCGCGACCCAGGTCGCCACGCTGAACGGACAGATCCGTTCGGCCCTGCAGTCCGGACGCAGCGCGAACGAGCTCATCGACCAGCGAAACGTCCTCGCCCAGCAGTTGTCCACGACCGTCGGGGCGACGGGTCGCGTCGAAGACGACGGCACCCTCACCCTGCGGGTCGATGGCAACGCCCTGGTCAGCGGCGACTCGAGTCGCACCCTGCAGATCGAGGGGCCGCGTACTCTCGCCGATGCCGGGAGGCTCGCCCTCTCCTGGTCGGATCGGCCGGGGGTGCCCGTCGCGGTCACCGGCGGATCCCTGGGAGGGGCGATCGGCGTCCTCGCACCGGCCTCCGACGGGGGCACCCTCGCGCGTGTGGCCGACGCCTACAACGCCACGGCCACCGCGCTCGCGCAGGCGGTCAACGAGATCCACCGGTCGGGACAGACGTCGACGGGCGCCGCCGGGGGAGACTTCTTCGCGCTCGCGGCGGACGGGCCCGCAGCCCTCGGATTGTCCGTGGTGCCCACCTCGCTCGACCAGCTGGCCTTGGCCGCGCCCGGCGCGGGGGCTCTCGACACCTCCGTGGCCGACCGCATCTCGACCCTCGCCACAGCAGCGACGGGCCCCAGCAAGGGATGGGCGAGCTTCGTGACCGGGTTCGGAGTCGCCGTCGCCGGCGATGTCCAGCGCGCCGACACGGCCGACCGCAGCGCGATCGCCGCCGTCTCGGGTCAGCAGTCCCACGCTTCGGTCGACGGAGACGAAGAGACCATCAGCCTCCTCACCTATCAGACGGCCTACCAGGCGGCGGCGCGCGTGCTCACCGCCGTCGACGAGGCCCTCGACATCCTCATCAACCGCGTCGGCCTGGTCGGCCGCTGATCCGGGAGTCATCGTGATCGGACGAATCACCAGCAGCACCGTCAATCAGCAGGCTCTGCGCACGCTCCAGGCGGGCCTGGCCGACCGTGCGCGTCTGCAGGACCAGGCGACCTCGCAACTCGCCATCCGCGCACCCAGCGACGACCCGACCGTCGCCGCCGCCATCCTCGGCGTGCACGGGGAGCAGGCGCGCGCGTCTCAGTACGCCCGCAACATCAGCGACGCGCTGACGTGGGTCACCACGGCCGACACGGCACTGGGCGCCAGCATCGACCTGCTCAACCGCGCGCGCGATCTCACCGCCCAGGGCGCCAACTCCGGGGCGCTCAGCCCTGCCGCGCGCGACTCGATCGCGGCCGAACTCGAGAGCGTGAGCCTCGAGCTTCTCTCTCACGCCAACGCCACCGTGCTCGGTCGCACCGTGTTCGCCGGCACCGACGACAGCGGTCGCGCCTTCGATCCCGCGACCTTCGCCTTCACCGGCGTGCCGGGGGCGGCGGTCGATCGCCGCATCTCGGAGAACGAGAGGGTGCGCGTCGACCTCGATGGTGCGGACGCGTTCGGGGTGGGCGAGGCCAGCGTCTTCGCCACCCTCCAGCAGGTCGCCGCGGACCTGCGGGCGGGAACGGACGTGGGCTCACGCCTCACCGAGGTGGACGCCCACCTGAAGCAGCTGGTCACCGCACGGGGAGTCACGGGCGCGCGCCAGGCGCAGATCGAGCGCGCGCAGGCCACGAACGCGAGCGTCGGCGTGGACATCGAGGCGCGTCGCGCCGAGGTCGAGAACGTCGACACCCTGGAGGTCTACATCAAGCTGAAGTCCGCCGAGCTCGTGTATCAGTCCGCCCTGCAGGTCACCGCCAAGACCCTGCAGACCACTCTCTTGGAGTTCGTGAGATGACGACCGCCCTGCCCCTGTCGAGCGTGGACGTCGAGTTCGCGAAGTCGCTTCCCGGTCTCGCGCCGCGGACGTCCTTCCTCCTGGAACCGATCGAGGGAGCCGAGGGCCTGTACGCCCTTCGCTCCACGACCGACGACGTGCGTCTTTTCCTGCTCGACCCCGCAAGCGGCGGTCTGTCCTACGATCCTCCCCTCGCCGCGGCAGCGCTCGTCGACATCGGCGCGGCGGCCGACGAGGTGCGGATGTTCGTCGTCGCGAACCCCGGGGAGGACGGCGTCTTCGTCAACCTGCGGGCACCGATCCTCGTCAATGCACGGACGGGGGCGGCCGCGCAGGTCATCTTCGACGACACGGTGTATCCGATCCGTGCTCGTCTGACCGCGTGAATCGACGAGCAGGGAGCGAGCCGAGTAACACGACGCTCGCGCGTCGACGAAGCGAGTAGGATCGACGCGAATACGAGCAGAAACGACGATTCGCCCCCGCGACCCGAAACGCGGTGGCGTCGCCCGTCCGGCGGCCGGAGCTTCACCGCACCCGTCTGCCCACCCCGGTTTCGTCTACCCGAACGACGATGCCGATGACGTGCGCGTCGCGACCGGCGAGGCAACCCCCTCTGCCCGCGACGTTGTCGACGCATACGTTCGTAACCGAGCACAAGAGCAGGGGATGGTGAGCAATGCCCGTCATGAGAACCGATGAGCCCAAGGTGAGCAAGCGAGAATTCATCCAGCGCGTGTCCCACCGCGCCGGATTGTCTCCGAAGGTCACGCAGTTGGCGTACGAAGCGATCTTCGGGGAGATTCTCGATCTGGTGAATGCCGGCAACCGCGTCACGTTGACGGGTTTCGGCAAGTTCTACGCGCAGTCGCACAAGGGACACAATGTCGTGCTGAACATTCGCGACAATCCCGAGAGCCGGGGCCGGGTCGAGGACTACAGCGTGCTGAAGTTCTCCGCGACCCGCGAGGTCAACAAGAGGGTCACGCAGCCCCGCGACCTCGACGACTGAGGGACTCAGCGCTCGAACGAGTAGCTGGCCTGCCCGACGAGGGTGAGGGTGATGCGCGTCGGGAGCTCCTCCGGGATCTCTTCATCCTCGTCCAACGCCTCGATCTTGTGGATGGGGACGGTGATGTTGCCGTCGTCCTCGAAGACCACATCCCGGGGAGCGAACGAGAAGAAGAGCACCCGGTGGGTGCCGCGCAGCTCGACGGTGCGGCTCACGTCGCTGCGCTCGTGCAGGTTGAGGACCGATTCGTCCGCGAGGACCGAACCGTCGAGGTAGGTGGCCTCGACGCGGTAGGTGCTCGGCTCGACCGCCTTGATGTTGAGATCCTCGACGATGTCGGTGAACGTGGCGTCGGGGTGGTTCATCTCGAAGGCGATCGCGCGCAGGTGATCGTACGTGAGGTTGACGCGGCGCGAGAACAGCGCGGCGTTCTCGATCTCGCACGCGGCGGCGTGCGGCGCCTGGTCGCGGAGGTACTCGCGCACGTCGTCGGGGCTCGGGTAGTCGAACCGCATGTGGTAGTGGAATCGACCCGGTCGATTGACGATGTAGTGACTGACGTCCTGCACGTCGTTCACGGTCAGGCAGTAGATCCGCTTGACCGAGGACGTCCCGTCGAACAGCGTCAGGAACTGGTTCTGACGGTTGGGGCCGTCGAGCGGGGTGCGGCCGGACGAGAACGTCTTCTCGAACTCGTCGAAGATGACGAGGCACTCGTCGAGGGTCTCGAGGAAGTCGACGATGCCCTCGGCATCCTCGCTGACGAGAACGACGGGAATGTCGCTCTCGATCGCGCGAGCGGCCAGCATGCGCAAGAACATCGACTTGCCCTGGCCCTTGTTGCCCGAGAGCATCACGCCGAGGTTGCGTTCGAAGCGCGCGTACGTGCGGAAGATCTTGTCGACCTTGGCCTCGCGGCGGCCGTAGACCTTCTCCGAACCCACGCCGAGGTTCTCGGTGCGCAGGAGGCTGAAGCCCTCCTTGATGCTGTATCGCACCCGGTAGGTACCGAGGGGGAGGGAATCGTGAGCCTGGACGCCGGAGTCGTAGACCCGAACCTGTCCGCCGGTTTCGATGTAGGTACTGCTCACTGCGTCGGGCTCCTGAGGGGGAAAAGGCGTGCCGGTGGGCCGATCTCTGTCTGAGATTTACATTAGCGTCTTCTCATCTTTGTGTGAGGATTGCCCGAATTTCGGCGCAAGAATGCTGTTGGCGCCCGTTTTCGCGCGCTTTTCTGCCCACCGCCTACCGCATACCACCTGGCATTCCCAGCGCGGAAGATGAGAAGTCCGGGGCACCGTTTCGCTATGGTCGGGAAGAAGCCGAGTGCCTCCCGACACTCCGACAGGCCGTGGGGGCCATATGGCAGAACAGCCCGACCCGGATGCGACCGCGTTCCAGCTCACGCTTCGCACCACCGGCAACGACGTCGACCCTGAAATCTGGCACGCGACGACGGTTCGTGCCGGGGGTGTCGCCCCCCTCGCAGGCGAGCCCGGCTCGGCCGAAGCGACCGTGTACCGCGTGCACTACGCGAACCCGCGCTGGGTCGAGCAGCTGCGGGATGCCGGGGCGGACCTCACATCGATCAGTTCCGCGTTCGTCGACCGAGAACTCATCTCCCTGGTCGACGAATCCTCGTTGTTCACCGACAACCTCTGCATCATCTCCTCGGTGCACGTCGAGGATCCTCTCCAGGGGCCGTCGCTGAGTCACGAGCTCGTGCGCATCATCGCGCGGGTGTTCGACGGCGACACCATCGCGCTGCTCACCACACGGCGAACGGGGAGCGACGGATCGACCGGGTTCTGGGCCGACCGTGCGCACTGGGCGGCGATCGGGTTCGTCGACATCCCGGGGACGACCTCGATGATCCTCCCGGTGGGTTCGCGCTCGTAGACGGCCTTCCTCGCCGCGCCCCCTAGGGTGAATGCAGACGAGGAGAGGAATCCGCCGTGACGGACGAACGCGAACGCCTGAGCTGGGACGACTTCGGAAGGGCCACCCGCGACATCTCCCGGGCGATCGTGGCCGACGGCTTCCAGCCCGAGGTGGTCGTGGCGATCGCCCGCGGTGGACTGCTGCCGGGAGGGGCCATCGCGTACGGGCTCGGGGCGAAGAACTGCGGAGCCCTGAACGTCGAGTTCTACACGGGCGTGGGCACCGTGCTCGATGCCCCCGAGGTGCTGCCCCCGGCCCTCGACCTCTCGTACCTCACGGGACGACGGGTGCTCCTCGTCGACGACGTCGCCGACAGCGGCCGCACGCTCGATCTCGCCGTGAAACTCCTGAATCGGCAGGGCGCCGACGTGCGCTCCGCGGTGATCTACACGAAGCCCACGACGATCATCGCCCCCGATTACTCGTGGCGAGACACCTCCCTGTGGATCGAGTTCCCCTGGTCGCACCTCGGATCCGTGCAGGAGGAAGACGCCGCGTGAGCGCGATGACGCTCGCCGAACTCGCGGACGCGGGCCTCATCGACCCCTCATGGGTCGAGGCGCTCGAGCCGGTGGCCGCCGACATCGCCTCGGTCGGGAACCGCCTGCGGGCAGAGGACAAGCCGTACCTCCCCGCCGGTGACCTCGTGCTGCGCGCCTTTCGCACCCCGCTCGATGCGGTGCGCGTGCTCGTCGTCGGGCAGGACCCGTATCCGACCCCCGGCCACCCGATCGGCCTGTCGTTCGCGGTCGACCCGCACGTGCGGCCGCTGCCGCGGAGCCTGTCGAACATCTATCGCGAGCTCTCCGACGACCTGGGTGTCGCCCCCGCGCCGCACGGTGATCTCTCGGCGTGGGCCGCTCAGGGCGTCATGCTGCTCAACAGGGTGCTGACCGTGGCGCCGGGGGCTCCGGCATCCCACCGCGGATGGGGGTGGGAACGGGTGACCGAGCACGCCATCCGCTGTCTCGTCGCGCGGGATTCTGCGCTGGTGGCGGTGCTGTGGGGCAAGGACGCCCAGGGTCTGACGCCCCTGCTCGGCGACACGGCGATCGTTGCGTCGCCGCACCCGTCGCCCCTGTCGGCGAGTCGCGGCTTCTTCGGTTCCCGTCCGTTCTCGCGCGTGAACGCGCTGCTCGAAGAACAGGGCGCCGAGCCCGTGGACTGGCGCATCCCCGCCTGAGGTCCTCGACACGGGATGCCACGGGGCGGCGAACCCGCCCCGGGATCGTATC
>JAKOMY010000057.1 GCA_022702225.1 Microbacteriaceae bacterium
CGTGCCGAGGTGATCCCGGATGCCACTTCCCCGCGCCGTATCCACGTTTCGGCCGCGGTCATCACCGACGCCGAGGGGCGCCTGCTGCTCGTTCGCAAGGCCGGCACGACGGCGTTCATGCAGCCCGGCGGCAAGCCCGAGGTCGGCGAGACGCCCGCCGAGACGCTCGCGCGCGAACTGGCCGAAGAGGTCGGCCTGCGCGTCGACCCCGCGTTGCTCGAACCCCTCGGCTCCTACGCCGCGAGCGCGGCGAACGAACCGGGCTTCGAGGTCGTGGCCGAGGTCTTCCGCGTCGACATCGGCGACCAGGAGCCGACACCGGATGCCGAGATCGCCGAGCTCCGCTGGGTCACCGCGGCCACGGCATCCGGTCTCGAGATCGCCCCCCTGGCCCGCCAGTACTTCCTGCCCGCCTGAGGCCCTCGAGACCCGAACGCGCGTTGAGTGTCCAAAACACCCGGACGGATTCGAAAGTCGTCCGGGTGTTTTGGACACTCAACCGGGCCGGGCCGGGCCGGGCCGGGCCGGACCGGGCGCGGCACCGGAGCGGGCGCCGGGCACGCCCCGCGCCCACCCCGCGGCGCCTTACCAGCTGCCCTTGCTGTAGTCCTTCAGGAAGATCCCGAACAGGTCTTCGCCGGCCTCGCCGCGCACGATCGGGTCGTACACGCGCGCCGCGCCGTCGACGAGGTCGAGCGGGGCGTGGAAGCCCTCCTCGGCGAGGCGCACCTTGGTGAAGTGCGGGCGCTCGTCGGTGATCCAGCCGGTGTCGACCGCGGTCATCAGGATGCCGTCCGACTCGAACATCTCGCGCGCGCTCGTGCGCGTCAGCATGTTCAGTGCGGCCTTGGCCATGTTGGTGTGCGGGTGCCCGGGGCCCTTGTAGCCGCGACCGAAGACGCCCTCCATCGCCGAGACGTTGACGATGTACTTGCGCCGCGCCGAAGACGCCGCCATCGCGGGGCGCAGTCTGCTGACGAGCAGGAACGGCGCGGTCATGTTGGCCAGCTGCACCTCGAGCATCTCGAGGGGCTCGACCTGGTCGACGTGCTGCGTCCAGCTGTTGATGCGGTCCTCGTCGGGCACGAGCCCGCCCGCATCGATAGCCGTTCCGGCCGCCAGACGCTCCAGCGACGACGACCCCGCCGCCATCGCCTCGGCGGTCAGCTCGTCCGCGGTGCGCGCGGCCGACGCGAGGATCGGGTGCGCCGACACCGACTGCGCGAGGGCGAGCGGGTGGGCGTCGTTCGTGTGGCCGAAGGTCACCAACTCGGGCAGGGGTCCGTCCGGCAGCGGTGCGAGCTCGGCATCCACCAGGGGTTTGTAGGCCCCCGGAGAGCGCCGAACCGTCTGCGCGGCGTTGTTGATCAGGATGTCGAGAGGACCCTCGGATGCCACGGACTCCGCCAACCCGATCACCTGGGCGGGGTCGCGCAGGTCGATGCCGACGACCTTGAGCCGGTGGATCCATTCGGCGCTGTCGGGCAGCGACGAGAAGCGGCGCACCGCGTCGCGCGGGAAGCGCGTGGTGATGGTCGTGTGAGCGCCGTCGCGCAGCAGCCGCAGCGCGATGTACATGCCGATCTTCGCGCGGCCGCCGGTGAGCAGGGCCCGCTTGCCGGTGAGGTCGGTGCGGGCGTCGCGCTTGGCGTGGCTCATGGCCGCGCAGTCGGGGCAGAGCTGGTGGTAGAACGCGTCGACGAGGGTGTAATCCTGCTTGCAGATGTAGCAGGCGCGGGCCTTGATGAGTTCTCCGGCGAAGGGCATGGACGTGCGAGCGGCCAGCGGGATGCCGCGCGTCTCGTCGTCGATGCGGTCGGCGGCGCCCGTGGCGGTCGCGGCCACGACCGCGCGGTCGGCCTCGGCGATGCGCTGACGCTTCTCTTTGCGCGACTGGCGCTTGACGTCCTTGTAGAGCTTGCCGGTCTGGCGGCGCAGGGCGATGTACGCGGGATCCTCGGGGTCGAGCGAGGACGCGGCGTCGATGACGCGCAGCGCGATCTCGAGCTCGGTCGGATCGATGGATACCGCCCGCGCGGCATCGCGGTCGGGGTTCAGCTGTGTTTCGGGCACAGGGAAGTGTACCGAGGCGAATCTGGACGATCGGTGGGCCGGGCGTGTCGCGGCCCGGACCGCCGCGTCACGAGAACAGGGGATGCCACCAGAACAGGACGATTCGCCGTGAAACGGCCTGTTCTCAGCGAATCCCCTGTTCTCGACGCAGGCCCCCGGGAGCGGTCGGGCGCCGCGTCAGCGCTGCCCGGACTCGACCCAGCGGGTGTGCGCCTTCAGCGCGTGCAGCACCGCGAGACGCACGGCGACGTACAGCACCGCGCCGATCGCGACCAGGGCCACACCCCAGGTGAGCAGAAGGATCAACATGTGCGCCCCGAACATCCCGCGAGCCTAGCGGGAGGCGGGGGAAGCGGCAGTCGACGCGCGCGCCTCTCCCCCGACCGCAGCGCCCGTGCCCTCCGACACGTGCCGCGACCGGTCGTACCGCAGCAGCCACTTCTGCGCCGGGATCTCGACCGCCCGGTGCAGCACCCACGCGATCGCCAGCGCGATCGCGAAAGCGGCGAGCGCGAGCGGCACCGCGTGCCGCCAGGGCAGCTGGGGGTGACCGTCGGGCCACGACGACGACACCGACGCGATCACGAGCAGGTGCACGAGGTAGAA
>JAKOMY010000311.1 GCA_022702225.1 Microbacteriaceae bacterium
GGCCACCGCGGGGATGACGCAGTCACGCAATCGGCGCAGCCCCGGCGCATCCCAGCGCCGAAGGGGCTCCTCGATCCACGCCAGTTCGATAGTTTCTTCGAGGTGACGAAGGTATCGGACAGCCTGTGGCAGGTTCCACGACTCGTTTGCATCGAGCATCAGAAGAGGTTCGTCGGTGGCGTGGCCAAGAATGTCGCGTACGAGGGAGAGCCGCTCGGCGTCATGACGAACGTCCCTCCCACCTTTGAGCTTGGCTGCGGTGAAACCGCGACCACTCATCTCCGCGTAGTAGGCATCGAGACCGCCGGTGTCGAGGGCGATATCCAGCCCGGAGGCGTAGCCCGGCACAAACCGGTCACGGCCGCCGAGCAGGCGCCAGAGAGGCTGCCCCGCAGCCTTGGCCTTCACATCCCAGAAGGCGCTGTCGAGGGCGCCGATACCGCCGAACACGGCTCCGCCGTGCCCATTCTTGAACATGCGAGCGATCATGCGGTCGTACAGTGCTGATGTGGCCCGAGGATCCTCGCCCTCGACCACCTCGAACAGCTGAGGGATGCCGTCGTGCATCCCCATTCCGATGCCCTCGATGCCCTCGTCGGTTTCGACGACGACGAGCGGGAGCGCTGTGACCCCCGAAGCGATAAATCCGTTGACGTCGCCCACGGGGCGACCCCAGTCGAGGGTGGTGCTGATCAGTCGGTAACCGGTGATCTTCATGGCGAAACCTCTTTCGACCCGCGGAGCGGGGTCATTCTTTTGTTCCGCCGGCGGTCATGCCCTCGACGAGGAACCTCTGCGAGAAAAGGAACACGATGAGGATCGGCGCGACCGACACGAGCGTCGCCAGGGCCATTACCGGGAGATCCAGGGTGACCGAGGCGGCCGAAGTGGGATTGAACAGCGGCACGTTCGACAACAGTTCGGCCAGTCCCACCTGGATGGGGGCCTTTCGACCCGGCTCCATGACGAAGGGCAGGAAGTAGTTGTTCCAGTTGGCCACGAGGTTGAAGAAGCCGACGAGCGCGATGACAGGCGTCGCCAAGGGCAGGGCGACTGAGAGGAAGACCCTCAGTTCGGTCGCACCGTCGATGCGGGCCGCGTTCAGCAGATCCTTCGACACACTCGTCGTGAAGTAGATGTATGTGAGGTACACGCCGAACGGGAAGAACGAGAACGGCAGGATCACCGCCCACGGCGTTCCCACGAGCTTCAGGGCGCTCATCTCGAGGAAGACGGGCAGCACCAATGCGGTGTTGGGAATGAGCATGACCACCAAGGTCACCACGAGCAGCACGCCCCGACCGCGGAACTTGGTCATCGCCAGGGCATAGCCCGCGGGGATAGTGGCGAGCAGAGTGATGACGAGGGCGACACCGGTGTAGAGGGCCGCGTTCGCGGTCCACTGCCAGATGACCCCGTTCTGGAACTGCGACAGCCGCGCCCAGTTGTCGGCAATCGTCGCGAACGATCCGAAGCTGAAGGGGGCTTGCCCGGTCAGCTCGGTCGCGGACTTGCTCGGCGCCAGCAGCAGCCACACGATCGGAAGGCCGAAGACGACGGCGAAAAACAGGATGACGACGGTGACCAGGCTCCGGCCGAGGAACCGGGCCGGCGACGACACGCGCTTAGTCGCGTTCAAAGAGTCCTCCTCGGAAGACGAAGAAGGCGGCGAGGCCCGCGGCGACGACGAGCAGCAGCAGCGAAATAGCCGCCGAACCATTGAAGTCGTTCTGCCGGAAGGCGTAGAGGTATGCCACCTGGTTGAGCGAGTAGTCCAGACCGACGACGCCCTTGCTGGCCTGCGACAGCACGCGTGGCTCGACGAAGAGCTGCGTTCCAGCGGCGAGCGACATGACGGCCATGTAGGAGATCCATTTGCGGAGCAACGGGATCTGGATGTGCCAGGCGGTGGCGATCGGCCCCGCACCGTCGATGCGGGCGGCTTCCATCACTTCGACGCTGATGTTGTTGAGGGCGCCGTACATGATGACGATCCAGCCGCCGGCTCCCGCCCAGAACGCGATGACGGTGAAGACCACGGGGAGGTTGGCCTCGGTGCCGACGACGTCCACGAAGGTGTTGAAGCCCATCGCCCGGAGCAGGCCGCTGACGGGACTGACCGTGGGATCGAGCATGAAGAGCCACAGCAGAACGCTCGATGCGCCGGCGAGGGCGCCGGGGATGTAGAAGATGAAGCGCGCGGCCGAGGAGAGCCAGCGCACGCGGATGGCATGCACGATGACCGCGAGGACCACCACGAGGACGATGAGGCTCGTCAGCCAGATGGCGACGAACGCGGCGACATGACCGACGGCGGGGAAGAACCGGTAATCGTTGACGACCCTCTGAAAGTTGTCGAACCAGACGAAGGCGCCGTCGCGGGTGAAGGCCAGGAAGGCGGCGTAAAGGGTGGGGATGACGCCGAAAGCCAGGAGCAGAAGGACGTAGCCGCTGATCATCAGGTAGGCAAACGTCGACTGCGCTCGACGTAGGGAGAACATGTTCGCTCCGATCGGGGAGGTGGGCTGGCCGCAGTCGTAGAACGGCTGCGGCCAGCCCGGAGGGAGAGGGAGGAGTCGGGTTATCCGCCGACCGTGTAGCCCTGGACCTGCGCCTGATTGTCCATCTCTGTCTTCCAGGCGTCGACGACGCTGGCGACCGTCTTACCCGCGGTGACGGCCGGCAGCACGACCTTGGAGTAAGCGGCCTCGATGCTGAAGCTCGGGTAGCCCCAGCCCTGCCACACCGACGACGCGGCCGTGGAGATGCCGCCCTCGAAGTCACCCACGTAGAAATTGCTCGCCGCCTGCTTCTTCAGCCAGGCATCCGCCGCCGACTGATAGGCGGGAAGGCCCGCGGCCAGTTCGACGGCCTGGTCGGAGCTCGTGACGAACTCCAGGAACTTCTTCGACGCATCGAGGTTCTTCGAGTGGCTGGAGGCGTACCAGACGCCGCCACCGACGTTGCCGGTGACCTTCTCACCGTCGGACCATGAGAGCGGGGCCGCGACGCCGACCGTGCCGGCGGAGTAGTTCAGGCTCTCGGGGTTCTCAAAGAGGGCGCCCGAGTACCAGGCGGGGCCAGGGATGCCGAGCAGCTTGTCCTTGTACTTCGTCACGAAGTCGGTGCCGAAGACACTGTCGGTGACGAGGGTGCCGTTGCCGAGCATGTGGTCGATGAGATCGGTGACCTTCTCGGACTGCGGCGCGGAGAAGTCTGAAGAGAAGGTGTTGCCCTCCACCTGGAAGATGGGCGCTTCTCCACCCCAGTAGTAGACGTAGGGCGCCTGGAACGAGTCACCCACCGAACCGAGGATGTACCCGGGGTGCTCCGTGGCGAGCTTGTCGCTCAGATCCTTGTACTCCTCCCACGTCGTGGGGACGGTGTAGCCGAACTGGTCGAACAGCGCCTGGTTGTACCAGAAGACCACCGGGGCCAGGTCGTTGCGCAGGCCGTAGACGGTGTCGTCGACGGTCATGGGCGACAGGGCGCCGTTGGTGAAGCCGTTCAGGTAAGAATCGTCGAACCACCCCTTGTTGAGCGGGGCCGCGAAGGCTTGTGCGCCGTTGTTCTCCTTCGACGCCCACGAGGTGTCGTTCTGCTGCGAGGAGAAGACGACATCGGGCCAGCCCTCGCCCGCCTGATCGAACAGAGCGATCTTCTGCTGGAAGGTTCCGGATCCTCCGGAGCCGCCGTCGTAGGTCTCGATGTTGACGTTTATGTCGGGGTTGGCTTCTTTGAACGCGTTTGCGATCGGCTCGCGCGATGAGTCGACCCACACGGTGATAGCGCTGGAGGCATCCTGCTCCGCGGCGGTGAAACCGTACTGGTCGTCGGCGCCGGCGGCACCGGTCGAGCCGGGGCTGCAGGCGCTGAGTGCGAGGGCTGAGACGACGGCGAGGCCACCGGCGAGGGCGAGCCGGCGACGGGCGCCAGGGAAGTACTGCGGCATTGCGAAACTCCTGTCTTCTTCGACGAGGTCGGGTGACCGTACGTTAGCATAGGACATACGTCATATGTTCAACCATCAGTTCTTGTCACAAGTCCGCAACGCCTTTGCAAGGGAGCAACAGAGATGGCATCCGTGCTTACGTTCGGCGAAACCATGGGCCTCGTCCGAGGGGATGACCTTGGCGGTTGGGAGACGGTGTCGCGCGCGACCGTCGGCATCGGGGGCGCCGACAGCAATGTCGCCATCGGGCTGACACGCCTGGGCGTCGAAACAGCGTGGGTCGGCCGCGTGGGCGACGATGCCCTGGGACGCCGCGTCGAACGCGAAATCCGCGGCGAAGGTGTTCGAACGCGCGTCGTCGTAGACGCTGCGCGCGCGACCGGACTCATGTTGAAAGAGCGTCGGACGGCACGGCACGGTCGCGTGACGTTCTACCGGCGGGAAAGCGCGGGCAGCGCGATTGCCCCCAGCGACATCTCGTCGGACGAGATCGCCGCGTCCCGCGTGGTGCTCGTCAACGGCGTGACGGCCTCGCTGTCGGCTACTGCCCGGGCGACAGTGTTGTCCGTTGTCGAGCGCGCCCGCGATCACGGCGTGCTCGTGGCCTTCGACATCAACCACCGCCCGTCCATGTGGCCAGAAGGTGACCCGCGCCGCCTCTACGAGCAGATAGCGAAATCGAGCGACATCGTCTTCGCTGGTGACGACGAGGCGCGCCTTCTTCTGGGAAGCGCACAGACGCTCGCCCCGTTGCAGTATGCGAACGCCATCGCGACGCTCGGACCGACGCAGGTCGTCATCAAGAGCGGCGCGGCGGGCGCGGGCGCCCAGGAAGGCACGCTGACCGCGTCAGTCCCGGCCGTTCCGATCGATCCGGTCGACACCGTCGGGGCAGGTGACGCATTCGTAGCCGGTTACCTCGCGGCCCTTCTCGACGGCGCGTCCCTCCCCGAGCGATTGACGCTGGGCGCGCAATGCGGAGCCTTTGCCTGCCTTGGGCCGGGTGACTGGGAAAGCCTGCCGCGGCGCAGTGATCTCGCCCTTCTCGACTCCGCAGATCCCGTCCAGCGCTGACGCAGCGATGCTCACTGGTCGCCCCACCGATACGACGTGATGTCGTGCAGAACGCATGCAGCTGAACGGCCTTCGCATCCCGGGTCCCACGACGCGCGCGGGTACGAACGAGATCGTCGTGCTCGAGTGGAGCACGCAGTCGAGGCCGGCGCCCGCTTGGTCGCCGAGCCCTGCCTGGGGCAGCTCGAGGAGTAACCCGTCACGAGAACAGGCGCGTGCGCCGAGAACAGGCCGATTCCTCGCGGATCGGCCTGTTCTTGTGGCATCCCCTGTTCTCATGGCATCCCTCCCGCCCGGCGGCCCGCGCGCGAGGCGCTCGTGTTCGTCGCTTCCCGAGCGCCGAAGCGACGGTTCGTGGCGACTCGCACGACAGCGGCGCGTGCCCGGGAGGAGCAGGATGGGGGCATGACGATGGCTACATGGCTCCGGTCGATCCCGTCCCTCACCGGGACTCCCCCCGAACGGGATGCCGAGCCACTCCCCGACGCACCCGAGGCGCTGTTCGAGCGGTGGATCCGGCAGGCCGTGGACGCCGGCGTCGTCGAAGCGCACGGCGCGACCCTCGCGACGGTCGATGCCGACGGCGTCCCCGATGCGCGCACGCTGATTCTCAAGGACCTCGGCCCGGAGGGGTGGGCCTTCGCCGGCCCGCGCGCTTCCGCCAAGGGGGCGCAGCTCGCGACCCAGCCCGCCGCGGCCCTGAACTTCTGGTGGCCGGCGGTCCTGCGGGCCGTGCGCGTGCGCGGGCGGGTGGTCGAAGCCTCGGCCGAGGAGAGCGCCGCCGACCTCGCCGCCCGGTCCGCCGCCGCCCGCGACGGGATCGAGCCGGGCGGGTGGGTGCTCTGGCGACTCGTCCCCGACCGGGTCGAGTTCTGGCAGGGGTCCCCTGACCGCCTGCACCTGCGCACCATCTACCGCCGCACCACGGACGGGTGGCAGCGGACAGACCCCGCGAGCGATAGCGAGAAGCGATGAGCGACTACGAGATCACCGAGATCGGCGGGCTGGACGACTGGCGCGACCACTTCGGCGGTTTCGACCCGGCCCGCTCCCGCGACGGGCGACGCGTCGTCGACCACGAGCTGACCATGCACTTCATCGGGATGACGGCGAACGCCCTCGTCCCCGGCGAGGAGGCGGGCTACTGGCACCGGCACACCCGGGTCGAGGAACTGTACGTCTTCCTCGAGGGTCAGGGCCAGATGGGCCTCGACGACGACGTGGTCGATGTCGGCCCCGGCAGCGTCGTGCGGGTCGGGCAGAACGTCTGGCGCACCTGGCGCGCGACCCCGGGCGGAGAGGGCGAGCTGCGGTGGCTCTGCATCCGCGCGGGCGGCGAGGCGCTCCCACCCCTGCCGGACGACAGCTCCCGCGACCCCGAGCGTCCGATGCCGTGGAGCGACGAGGCCTGACGGCGGTTCGGCGTCAGGTGCGGGATCTCGCGACAGATCGGGCACGCCGTCGCGCCCCCTGACCCGGCTCAGGACATCGGGGACGGCAGGACGGGGCTGTTCGAGGTGAGGCGGGCCAGCACCCGGTGCGCCAATTTCATGAACTCCGTCGTCGCGGGCGAGACCGCCCCGCCGCGACGCGTGACGAAGGCGTAGTGCTCGTTCACCGCGGGTGTCAGCGTCGTCCAGTGCAGTCCGCGCTCGGTGATGACCGAGCGCCCTACGTGGTACGACACGAGGGAATCACCCACCCCCTGGGCGGCGAGTTCGAGCGCGTGCGTCTGGAACTCGACCTCGATGATCGGGTGCAGGGTCAGGCCCGCCGCCTGGGCGCGCTGCAGGATCGAGACACGCAAAGGATCATCCTGTGACCAACGAGCCTCCGAAAGGATGAGGGGGCGGGATGCCAGAGTCTCGATCGTGACGGGCTGGGCGGTGTGCGCGGCCGTACGCGAGACGTAGACCACCTGATCGGAGAAGACGCTCTGCGAGACGACGAGGTCGCGGTCGTCGACGGGGAGCTGCACGAGACCCGCCTCGAGCTCGCCGGCGCGCACGGCGTCGGCGACCTCCGCCGAGTTCAGGCCCGTGACACGGATCCGCACGCCGGGGTGCTGATCGTGGAACTCGCGAATGAGGTCGGTCAACAGGTACAGGTGCGCGCTGTTGAAGGTGCCGAACGAGACGGTGCCCTCTTCGATTCCCTTCACCCGACGACCGAAGTCGGCCAGGGCCACCACGTCATTGACGGCGCGCTCGGCCAGGGGAAGAAGCTGCCGCCCCGCGTCGGTGAGGGTCAGGCGCCGCGACGTACGGCTGAACAGCCGCAGCCCCAGGTTCTGCTCGAGCACGGCGATCTGCTCCGACAGGCTCGGCTGGGCGATGTGATGCTCGGCGGACGCCGCGGCGAACGTGCCGACGCGCGCGGCCGTGACGAAGTACTCGAGCTGTCTGACGGTGGGAAGCGGCATCCGCGGACTCCAAGGTTTTACCTATGGACACCATAGCGAAACAAGTCTGGCTCTGATCCTGCCCCGCTGGTGCACTGGAACCAGTCATCAGCGAGTCGGACGGAGACACACATGCACGGAACGGCGGGGGTCGCCCTCATCACGGGCGCCGCGAGCGGGATGGGCGCCAGCGCCGTCGCTCTCTTCCTCGAGCGGGGCTACCGCGTGCTGGGAGTCGACATCGCCGCCACCTCCGCGCCCCGGGGCTTCGAGGCGACCTACGTCTCCGTCGTCGCCGACGTGCGATCCCGGACCGCGCTCGAGAACGCGATCGACGATGCCCTCGAGCTGGAGGATGCCATCGACGTCGTCGCGAACATCGCCGGCGTCTACCCGCCGACGACGCTCGACACCTACGACGACGACCTCTTCCGCCGCGTCTTCGACATCAATGTCCTCGGCATCCTGAATGTCATCGCCGCCGCCCGACCGCGCCTGGCGCGGGGCGCGTCGGTCGTCAACTTCGCCTCCGTCGACGCGTTCCAGGTCTCGCCCGGGCAGTTGCTGTACGGCGCCTCGAAGGCAGCGGTGGTCATGCTGACGAAGTCGCTCGCGCTCGAGCTCGCCCCGCACGGCATCCGCGTCAACGGCATCGCCCCCGGCTGGGTCGCCACCCCCGGGAACGCCGCGACGGGACGAATGGATGCCGCGGCAGCATCCATTCCGCTCGGGCGCGTTGCGCAGCCCGAGGAGATCGCCGCCTGGGTGTGGCTCGTCTCGCAGCCCGACTACGGCGCGTTCCTCACGGGCGAAACCGTCGTCCTGTCCGGCGGGGACGTGATGCGGTGAAGGCTCGCGTCGTCGTCACGGGCGCGGCCCGTGGTCAGGGAGCGGCCCATGCGGAACTCCTCGCCGAGCGCGGATACGCCGTCATCGTCGCGGACATGCGCGACGACGAGGGCGAGCGTACGGCGCAGCGCCTGCGTGACCGGGGAGCGGACGCGAGCTACCGCCACCTCGACGTCTCGTCCGAGGACGAGTGGGCGGTCCTCGCCGACGAGCTGCGCTCCGCGGACGCACCCCTCCGGGCGCTGGTCAACAACGCCGGCATCCTGCGCCACCGCGCCCTCGTCGACACACCGCTCGCCGAGTGGGAGCGGCAGTTCGCGGTGAACACGCGCAGCGCGTTCCTCGGCATCCGAGCACTCGCCCCCGTGATGGTCGACGGCGGATCCATCGTCAACGTGTCGTCGACGGCGGCCCTCGTCGGCGCGGCCGGCTACACCGCGTACTCCGCGTCGAAGGCGGCCCTGCTCGGCCTGACCCGCGCGGCCGCCGTCGAACTCGCGCCGCGCCTGCGCGTCAACGTCATCTGCCCCGGGGGCGTCGACACCGCGATGAACGACGACGAGCCCGCCGGCGGCTCGAGTGCCGCTGCGCCCCTCGGTCGTCGCGCCCGGGTGCACGAGATCTCCCCGCTCGTGGCGTACCTCGTCGGTGAGGACGCCTCCTTCGTGACCGGTTCCG
>JAKOMY010000315.1 GCA_022702225.1 Microbacteriaceae bacterium
CGGGCCGGCGACGGGAGCGCGATCCGCGGCTTCCGCCCGGGCAGACGCTCGTCGGCGACTGGCCCGTGCTCTCGGCCGGCCCGACCCCCGTCGTCGCCGACGAGACGTGGGAGTTCGCGATCGGTACCGAGAACGGTGTGCACCGCTGGACCCGCGCCGAACTCGAGGCGCTCGGGGTGGAGGACATCACCGTCGACATCCACTGCGTCACGCATTGGACCAAACTCGACATGCCCTGGCGGGGCGTCTCCCTCGACCGCCTCTTCGCCGAGGTCGAGACCTCGCACCGCTACGCGATGGTGCACTCCTTCGGCGGCTACACGACGAACGTCGCGCTCGACGACCTGCTGGGCGGCAAGAGCTGGATCGCCTTCGAAGCCGACGGGGCACCCCTCACCCCCGAGCACGGGGGACCCGCACGGTTGCTCGTGCCCCACCTGTACTTCTGGAAGAGTGCGAAGTGGGTGCAGGGGCTCATCACGATGCCCGCCGACAAGCCCGGGTTCTGGGAGCAGAACGGCTATCACCCGCACGGCGATCCGTGGCGGGAAGAGCGCTACGGGTGACCCGCCGCTCCCCCGCCTGGCACGTCGCGACCGTCGTCGACTCGCGCCCCGAGACGCCGACGGCGCGCCGCATCGAGCTCGACGTGCCCACCTGGCCCGGTAACGACGCGGGCGCTCACATCGACGTCCGCCTCACCGCCCCCGACGGCTACCAGGCGTCGCGGTCGTACTCGCTCGCCTCGTCGGGTGCGGGCACGCGGCTCCTCCTTGCCGTTGACGAGGTACCCGACGGCGAGGTCTCGCCGTTCCTCGTCCACGATCTGCGCCCCGGAGACCAGATCGAGGTGCACGGTCCGCTGGGGGCGTTCTTCGTGTGGACACCGTCGGACGACCCCGCGCCCGTGCAACTGATCGCAGGCGGCTCGGGGGTCGTCCCCCTTTTCGCGATGGCTTCTTCGCACGCGATGAGCAACGACCCCGCACCGTTCCGCCTGCTGTACTCGGTGCGTTCTCCCGGAGACGTGTTCTTCGCGGACGAGCTGACCGCCCTCGCCGACGAGCGCTTCCGTCGGGACATGGTCTACACCCGTCGCGCGCCGACCGGGTCGTCGGTACCGCCCGGCCGAGTGACACCCGAAAGCCTGCGCAGCGCCGCGTTTTCCCCACACGAGCGGCCGCGCATCTACGTCTGCGGCCCGACCCCCTTCGTCGAGGCCGTCGCGAGGTGGCTCATCGACGCCGGACATGATCCCGCCCACGTGCGAACGGAGAGGTTCGGAGGCGCCTGAACGACTCCGCTCGACGGTGATGCCCCGGGGCGGTCTGACCGTCAGGCTTCTCGAGGTGGGATGCCACGGCATCCGTCGTCCGCCGAGCCCATTGCGGAAAGCGGGGAGAGGTGGCCTCGGCCGTCGTGCACGCGAGTGCGATGGAACTCGTCGCCGCTTCCCCGGCTGAGCCCGTACCCGCATTCGACCGACGGCGCCCTTTGGGAGACAGGGCGGACGACAGAAACGAGAAAAGCCCCGGCGCGCCGGGGCTTTTTCTGCGGAGACGGAGGGATTTGAACCCTCGGTCCCCTTACGGGGACTCCACCTTAGCAGGGTGGTGCACTAGGCCTGACTATGCGACGTCTCCAAGTGATCGGCGCCTGACGGCGCGAGCACACCGGTCCATACTAACCGGATGCCGCCCGGCATTCGAACCACGTTCGAGATGCCGGGCGGCGAGACTCAGCCGCGGACGTTTCCGTTCGAGCAGGTGGACTGCGCGGCGGTCTGTCCGGCGATGCCGCTCGGCAGCTGGATCGCGTCCGACGTGGGCGCGGGCGAGGCCTGAGAGGTCGCGGTCGGCGCCGGGCTGGCGGTCTCGACCGGGGCGGGCGTCTGGGTGGGAGCCGGCGTCGCATTCTTGTCCACGACCACGCCGTTGCCGTCACTGAGATTGCCCGACAGCTCGAGGGGCTGGTTCGCCGAGAGAGCCGCCCACAGCGTGTCGGCGTCGGTGCGGTCGGGCACGACGCGGTTGGGGTTGGAGGGGTCGGTGTACGTCGGGTACTGGATGAACACGATCTCGTTGAACGGCACGTCCTTGACCGCGGAGGCGATCTGCACGAGCGTCAGCGGGTTCGTCAGCGAGGTCGAGGGGTCGACGTTGCGCAGCGCGGTCGAGGCGAGCTTGTAGAGCGTCGCGGGGTTCGACAGCACGTCCTGGCTCTTGAGCTTGTTCGCCAGACGCGACATGTACTGCTGCTGGTTCGAGATGCGGCCCAGGTCGCCGCCGTCGCCGACACCGTGCCGGGTACGGAGGAACTGCAGAGCGTCGAGGCCCTGCACCGTGCGCATGCCGGCGGGCCAGTCGATGCCGGTGTAGCGGTCCTTGATGCCGTTGGCGATGCAGACGTCGACGCCGCCGATCGCATCGGTGATGTTGATGACGCCGCCGAAGCTCACCTTCGCGGCGAAGGGGATCTCGAGACCGCTCAGCTCAGAGACGGTCTGCACGACGCACGAGAGTCCGCCGTACGAGAACGCGGAGTTGATCTGCTGCTTGCTCATCGCGGAGGTCTCGTTGCCGTCCTTGTCGGTGCACGA
>JAKOMY010000350.1 GCA_022702225.1 Microbacteriaceae bacterium
TCGACATCCAGCTCTCGGCGAGCATCGGGTGGGTGCCGGCGGAGACAGCCGACTACGACCTCGCTGCGCTCATCGTCGATGCGGATGCCGCGGCCGGTGAGGCCACCCGTCAGGGCGGCGATCGCTGGGAGCGCGTCCGACCCTGATCAACCGGCGGCGCCCCCGCCGGCGATCGCGACGGTCAGTGTGTCACTCGCCGTCTGCTTCGCGAACTCGTTGGAGGTCGGGGTGGTCTGCACGAGGAACTCGAACGTGAACTGCAAGGTGACGAACGTCGCCTCCGCGGGCACCTCGCCGACGTTGAAGGTCTGCGAGTAACTGTAGGGCGACAGAACGAGGTAGCCGGGCGCATCCGTCTGATCGCTCTGCGGGGCGAGCGCCGAGAAGGACTGCGACGCGTTCCCCGGAACAGCTGTCATCGTGGCGCGCTGGAGATACACCTTCTGCCCGTCGTTGGGCGTCACCGTCGTCTCCATCGACAGGTTCACGGGTTTGAGAGCCGTCGCCGTCCAACGATCCATCGACAGGGTCGACCAGTAGTTCACCGTTGCGGCCACCGAGCCGGCCGTCAGCGCACGCTGCGTGGATCCACTCGACAGGTCGTTACGGACAGGCTGCGGCGCGGTCGTCACCGTCGCCGACGGCGAGGGCGACTCCGGGGACTCGCCGCCCCCCTGGGCCCACGGCGGCGCTCCACATCCGGTGAGACCGAGGAGGGCCGACACCGCCACGGCAACGCCGATCACTGCCCTGCCGCGACGCCCTGCGAGCACCATGAATCCTCCCCCGGATCGTTTCCCCCAGTGTAGGTGGCCGGAGGATGAGGGCGGTCGGTCTCCCCCGCGGTCTCTCCGTATGCAACACCCCGGGCCGACGGGTCGGTCCGCTAACGACGGACGAGGGGAGCATCCTGACGGCATTGGCGGGCGGAGCCCACGGGCGCACCGGACCTCAGACGGTCCCGGGCCCGCGTCCCTGCGTCACGTCGGCGGTGATGAGGATCGGTAGGTGGTCGCTGAGTCCCTGAGGCAGTGTCTTGATGTGCGCGATGTCGAACCCGATGGACGTCGCGAAATCGTAATGTCCTCGGAAGAACCGGTAGCGCGTGTAGGTGCGGGTATCGCTGAGCGTCAGCTCGTAGCCCTGATCACGGACCTTCTGCCCGAGGTTCTCCTTGAAGACCGGGTAGTTGTAGTCCCCGACCATGAGCGCGGGAAGACCCGGTCCGAGGTTCTGCAGCTCCGACAGCGCGGTGCGGATCTGGTGTCGGCGCAGAGAGTTGAGCGCCGTCAGTGGCGCGGCGTGGAACGATGCCACGATGACGTCGCGTCCGTGGTCGATGTCGCGCAGCCGCACGCCGAGCATGCGCTCCTCCGCGGGCTTGAGCACACGGTCGTGCAGAGACTTCTTCAAACCGATCGCACGGACGTCCTCGGCCCGGAACGTGTTCTCCCGATAGTAGAGGGCCAGGCCGAGACGGTTGCGCTGCGTCGCCTCCGCCAAACGGAGCCCGCCGATGTGATCCGGGATGTCCGTACTGTCGCATTCCTGCAGGCAGAGAACATCGGCCTCGTGATTCTCTACGAGGGCGACGAGCTCACCGGCGGCCCGGTGCTTGTTGAGGTTGTACGAGATGACCTTCATGGCGATGTCAGCATACGTCCGCCCGCAGCAGCATCACCGAGGGGTTGCACATGGTTCTCCCGACGAGATCAGGGAGCCGTACCCTCGGCATCGCGACGGTTCCGCGTCTGCTCCGCGCGAGCGGCGAGCAGCTCGTCCGCGGGATAACCCACTTCGGCGAGAACCAGGCCCCGCGCGGCCAGGACCTTCGTCTCCGGAATCCGCATGCGCGCCTCCCGGATCGCGACCACGTCGTCGATCCCGATGCGCCCTTCCCCCACCGCGACACACGCACCCACGAGAGCGCGCACCATGCTGTGACAGAAGGCATCGGCCCGGACGTTCGCCACCAGCACCCCGGTGTCGTCCCGATGCCAGTCGTATTCGAGAAGCGTCCGAATGGTCGTCGCGCCCTCGCGGGCCTTGCAGTAGGCGGCGAAATCGTGGAGGCCGATGAGGCGTGAGGCCGCGGCATCCATCGCCTGCCCATCGAGGATGCTTCGAACGTACGTCGTCCGCTGCCTTTCGAGCGGGTCGTATCCCGCCGTGGCGTCGGCGAGACGATAGCTGTACCGCCGCCAGACGGCCGAGAACCGCGCATCGAATCCGGCGGGGGCGAGCGAGGTCCGTAGGACCGTCACGTCGGCGTACCCGCCCAGGATGCCGCGAAGACGACCCGCGAGGGCCGCGATCGCGTCGAGTTCGTCGTTGTCCCGACGGCGCCGCGGCAGACGGGCCGCCTGCTCCTCATCGAGGTCGAGATGGGCCACCTGACCCGTAGCGTGCACTCCCGCATCGGTCCGCCCGGCGACGACGAGTCGCGGATCGCCTCCGACGACGCGAGCAAGGGCGCTCTCCAGCTCTCCCTGCACGGTCCGTAGCCCCGGTTGACGAGCCCACCCGCGGAAATGCGAACCGTCGTAGGCGATGTCGAGTCGGATGCGCACGGGTCAAGCCTAAGAGCGCGCGCACAGCGAAGACGACGAAGCCCCCACCCGAGTCGGGTGGGGGCTTCGTACGAGCGAGAAAGCTCAGGCCTTGGCGTCGTCCTGGACGGCGTCGTCGGCTGCAGCCTCGGCGGCGGCGCCTTCCTCGGGCGACTCGGCGCCGGCGTCGGCGGCCTCGTCCGTGGAGGTCTCCTCGGCGGCGGCCTCATCCGCGACGGGCTCCTCGGCGGCCGGCGCAGCCGCGGCGGCGGGAGCCGCAGCAGCCTTGTTGGACGCCTTCTTCGCGACGGGCTCGAGGACGAGCTCGATCACGGCCATGGGAGCGTTGTCGCCCTTGCGGTTGCCGACCTTGGTGATGCGGGTGTACCCGCCGTCACGCTCGGCCACCAGCGGCGCGATCTCGGTGAAGAGGGTGTGCACGACCTCTTTGTCGCCGATGACGCTCAGCACGCGACGACGCGCGTGGAGGTCGCCACGCTTGGCGAAGGTGATGAGGCGCTCGGCGAGCGGACGCAGGCGCTTGGCCTTGGTCTCGGTCGTCTTGATGGACTTGTGCGTGTAAAGAGCTGCCGCGAGGTTCGCGAGAAGCAGACGCTCGTGGGCCGGGCCGCCTCCGAGGCGGGGACCCTTCGTGGGCTTAGGCATGTCGTATTACTCCAGGAGAGGTTCGGTCGGGTCCGACAGGGTCAGACGGTTTCTTCGTCGTAGCCGCTGTAGAACTGGGCGCCGTCGAAGCCGGGCACCGAGTCCTTGAGCGACAGGCCGAGGGAGGTGAGCTTGTCGCGCACCTCGTCGACCGACTTCTGACCGAAGTTGCGGATGTTCATCAACTGCGTCTCGGAAAGGGCGACCAGCTCCGAAACGGTGTTGATGCCCTCGCGCTTGAGGCAGTTGTACGAGCGGACCGACAGATCGAGATCCTCGATCGGCATCGACAGCTCGTTGGAGAGGACGGTCTCGACCGGCGCGGGGCCGATCTCGATGCCCTCGGCCTCGACGTTCAGCTCACGGGCGAGGCCGAAGAGCTCGACGAGGGTGCGACCGGCGGAGGCCACGGCGTCGCGCGGGGCGATCGAGGCCTTCGACTCGACGTCGAGGACGAGCTTGTCGAAGTCGGTACGCTCACCGGCACGGGTGGCGTCGACGCGGTAGCTGACCTTGAGCACGGGCGAGTAGATCGAGTCGATCGGGATCTGACCGGCCTCGGCGTACTCGTTGCGGTTCTGGGTCGCCGAGACGTAGCCGCGGCCACGCTCGATGGTGAGCTCGAGCTCGAACTTCGCCGTGTCGTTCAGCGTGGCGATGACCAGCTCGGGGTTGTGCACCTCGACACCCGCGGGAGCGGAGATGTCGGCGGCGGTGACCTCACCGGCGCCGGTCTTGCGCAGGTACGCCGTGATGGGCTCGTCGCGCTCGCTCGAGACGACCAGCTGCTTGATGTTCAGGATGATCTCGGTGACGTCTTCCTTCACGCCCGGGATCGTGCTGAACTCGTGCAGGACGCCGTCGATGCGGATGCTCGTGACGGCCGCGCCGGGGATCGACGACAGGAGGCTGCGACGCAGCGCGTTGCCGATCGTGTAACCGAAGCCGGGCTCCAGCGGCTCGATGACGAAACGGCTGCGGAACTCCCCGATCTTCTCCTCGGTCAGAGTGGGACGCTGTGCGATGAGCACTATGTGTTCCTTTCGATCACGTGCCCGCTATATGACACGTGTAATGGGGTGAGGTGTTGAGTTGTACTCGCGGGATGCCGTGAACCCCGACGATGGCGTCGAGGGTGCGTCGCGGCATCCGGAAGTCTGAGGTCGCGCGTGAGCGCGGCGTTCCCGGGGAGTGGCGAGCACTCCCCGGGAACGGATCGCGTCAGACGCGGCGACGCTTGGGCGGACGGCAGCCGTTGTGGGCCTGGGGCGTCACGTCCTGGATCGAACCGACCTCGAGGCCGGCCGCGGTCAGCGAACGGATCGCGGTCTCACGACCCGAACCCGGACCCTTCACGAAGACGTCGACCTTCTTGACGCCGTGCTCCTGTGCCTGGCGAGCGGCCGACTCCGCGGCCATGCCTGCGGCGTACGGCGTCGACTTGCGCGAGCCCTTGAACCCGACACCGCCGGACGAAGCCCAGCTGATGACGGCACCCGAGGGGTCGGTGATCGAAACGATGGTGTTGTTGAACGTCGACTTGATGTGGGCCTGACCCACGGCGATGTTCTTCTTCTCTTTGCGACGCGGCTTGCGCGCGGCGGACTTGGCCTGTGCCATGTGCGGTTCTCCTGAATCCTGCGCCGGCGGAGGCCTAGCGCGCCTTCTTCTTGCCGGCGACCGTGCGCTTGGGGCCCTTGCGGGTACGCGCGTTCGTCTTCGTGCGCTGGCCGCGCACGGGGAGGCCGCGGCGGTGGCGCAGGCCCTCGTAGGAACCGATCTCGACCTTGCGGCGGATGTCGGCGGCGACCTCGCGACGGAGGTCACCCTCCACCTTGTAGGTGCCTTCGATGTGGTCGCGCAGAGCGACCAACTGGTCGTCGGTGAGGTCCTTGACGCGGATGTCCTGGCTGATGTCCGTTGCGTTCAGGATCTCGACGGAGCGGGTGCGACCCACGCCGTAGATGTAAGTAAGTGCGATCACCACGCGCTTATCGCGCGGGATGTCGACGCCGGCAAGACGTGCCATGCGGCTCTCCTCAGAGTGTGTTGGAGGTGTGGAGCAGGACCGGTGCTCGGGCCTCCGACCCGAGGTGTCCCCCGACCGCGCGAGCGGATGGGATCTGATCCTGCCGTTGTGTATTCAGTTGGAAAGGTGTCGAGCTGGAAGCTCAGCCCTGGCGCTGCTTGTGGCGCGGGTTGCTCTTGCAGATCACCATCACGCGCCCGTGACGACGGATCACCTTGCAGTGGTCGCAGATGGGCTTGACGGAGGGGTTGACCTTCATGATGTTCCTGATTTCGCTGTCTTCGACTCGCGGTTGCGGTCGTTACTTCTCGGCCGGACTCAGCGGTAGCGGTAGACGATACGACCACGGGTGAGGTCGTAGGGGCTCAGTTCGACGACGACGCGGTCCTCCGGGATGATGCGGATGTAGTTCTGCCGCATCTTGCCCGAGATGGTTGCGAGCACTTTGTGCCCGTTCGTCAGCTCGACACGGAACATCGCGTTGGGCAGTGCTTCGGACACCGTGCCCTCGATCTCGATGACACCGTCTTTCTTCGCCATAAACTCGCTCACGCTCAGTTGCAGACCGGCCGGTCTGCGGTGGATGGGGGTTCGATACGTCGACACGCCAATGAAGGCGCAACGCACCAAAGATCAAGCATACGTGGTAATGCCCGACCCGGCAACTCGCCGGGAGCCGCGTCAGCCGTTGAGGCGCGCGACGATGTCCTTCTGCGGATCACCCGAGAGGTCGGTCTGGTTCTGCAGGACAGTGCCGTTCACCGCGATCGTCGGGGTGGCCACGCTCGTCGCGTTCGGCTGCAACGGGGTCTTCTGCGTCATCGCGGTCACGAACTTCGTGTAGGTGCCCGACGTGATGCACGAGGACACGGCATCCGATGCCCCGGCCGACGTGGCGATGGAGGCGAGGGTGGTGTCGTCGAGTCCCGCGGTGTTCTCCTTGGGCTGCTGCGCATACAGCGCCTTCACGAAGGCGGGGATGTTCGCGGAGTCGTCCACCGCGACGCAGTAGGCGGCATTGGCCGCACGTGTCGAGTACTGAGTGCCCTGGGACAGCCGGTCGAGGATCGCGATCGGGTGGATCTTCAGCGTGATGGTGCTGTCGTCGACGAGCTGCTGCAGGGTCGGACCGTAGGCCTGCTCGAACGAATTGCACACGGGGCACATGAAGTCGATGTAGGTGTCGACGGTCTTGTCTCCGGTACCGACGGAGATCGCCCCGGTCTCGGTGTTGACGGCCGAAGCCTGCGGCAGCGTACCCGGCGAGGTGGCCTGGCTGTTGGCGAACCACACCACTCCCCCGACGATCAGGACCACCACCAGCGCGGCAGCGGTCACCCCGATCGCGAACCAGTTCGTGGTCTTGCGCGCAGCGGCCATCATCATCAGTCGATCTCCTTCGGCACCACACCGAAAGGCGCCAGTTTCTCGGCACCGCCATCGTGCGCGGTGAGGACCCAGATGCCTCCATCATGCACGGCGACACTATGTTCCCAGTGGGAGCCGGCTGTGCCGTCCACCGTCGAAACGGTCCACCCGTCGTCCTCGGTGAACGTCTCTTGGTCACCGATGACGACCATCGGCTCGATCGCCACGGCCAGGCCGGGGCGCACCTCGGGGCCGCGATCGGCAACGGCGTAGTTGAAGATGCTCGGCGATTCGTGCATCTTCCGGCCGATGCCATGACCCACGTAATCGCGAAGGATGCCGTAGCCCCCCTCGGGTGCGTTGTCCTCGATGTATTGCTCGATGGCGGCGCCGACCTCGGAGAGATGGTTCGCCCGACTGAGCGCGGCGATGCCGGCCCAGAGCGACCCCTCGGTTACCTCCGAGAGTCTCCTGCGCGGAGCCACGAGCGCCTCGGGAGCCTCACCTGGCACGATGACCGTGAAAGCGGAGTCGCCGTTCCACCCCTGGAACTCGGCTCCCGCGTCGACCGAGAGGATGTCGCCCGCCTGCAGCGGGCGGTCGTTCGGGATGCCGTGAACCACCTGCTCGTTCACCGAGGCGCAGATCGTGTGTCGATAGCCGCGAACCATCTGGAAGTTGGACTTCGCCCCCCGCGCCGCGATCAACGCGGACGCGGCCGCGTCGAGTTCGAGCGTCGTCACGCCGGGCGCGATGAGCGATCGCACGGCAGCCAGAGCATCCGCGGTGATCAGACCGGGTTCGATCATCGACCGCAGCTGTGCGGGCTTCTTGTAGATCGAGGAGCGCAGCCCCACGTCAGGTGGCCGGGGTCGCGGCGAGACCGCGCGCTTCGAGCGCGGCGAAGATCCGGGCCGTGACCTCGTCGAGGCTGCCGACGCCGTCGATCTCATCGACGATCCCGCGCGTGCCGTAGACATCGAGGATGGGAGCCGTCTCACGCTCGTAGATGCCCAGGCGGGTGGCGATGGCCTCTTCGGTGTCATCGGCGCGCCCCTGCTCGGCGGCACGCGCGGTCAGCCGCGCCAGAGACTCCTCACGCGGCACGACGAGTGCGATCACGGCATCGAGCGACTCGTCGCGCCCCTCCAGGAACTCGTCGAGGTGCAGCACCTGCGCGAGGTTTCGGGGGTACCCGTCGAGCAGGAAGCCCTCTGCAGCGTCCGCCTGCGCGAGGCGATCGCGGACGACAGCGCTGGTCAGTTCGTCGGGGACGAGATCTCCGGCGTCGATGATCGACTTCACCTGGAGGCCGAGCTCCGTGCCGTCCTTGACGTTGGCGCGGAACACGTCGCCGGTCGAGACGACCGGGATGCCGAAGGCTTCCCCGACACGGACGCCCTGCGTCCCCTTGCCCGAGCCCTGTGGGCCGACGATCAGAAGGCGAGCGGTCATCGCAGCAGCCCTTCGTAGTGACGCTGCTGAAGCTGCGCGTCGATTTGCTTCACCGTCTCGAGACCGACACCCACGATAATGAGGATCGACGCTCCACCGAACGGGAAGTTCTGGTTCGCGCCCACGGTGGCCAGGGCCACGAGA
Organism: Microbacteriaceae bacterium; assembly: GCA_022702225.1. Taxonomy (GTDB): domain Bacteria; phylum Actinomycetota; class Actinomycetes; order Actinomycetales; family Microbacteriaceae; genus Microbacterium. The sequence goes on from JAKOMY010000350.1 coordinate 8,212, forward strand.
GGAAGCAGCGCGATCAGACCCAGGTAGATCGAGCCCGGGAGCGTGATGCGCGTGAGCACGTAGTCGAGGTACTCGGCAGTCGGGCGGCCGGCGCGGATACCGGGGATGAATCCGCCGTACTTCTTCATGTTGTCCGCCACGTCGACCGGGTTGAACGTGATCGCGACGTAGAAGTACGCGAATCCGATGATCAGCAGGAAGTAGACGAGCATGTAGAGCGGGTGGTCCCCGCGAGTGAGGTACTGCGAGATCCACGTGACCCAGGGGGCCGGCTCCTGGCCAGCCTGAGGCTGATTGAACTGCGCGATGAGCGCCGGGATGTACAGAAGCGACGAGGCGAAGATCACGGGGACGACGCCGGCCATGTTGACCTTGATCGGAATGTAGGTGTTGGTGCCGCCGTACGTGCGGCGACCGACCATCCGTTTGGCGTACTGCACCGGGATCCGTCGCTGAGACTGCTCGACGAACACCACGAGGGCGACGATCACGATGCTGACGGCGAGCACGAGGAGGAAGACCTCGACACCGCGGGCGTTGAGAATCGAGATCATGGCGCCGGGGAAGGTGGCGGCGATCGAGGTGAAGATCAGGATCGACATGCCGTTGCCGACGCCGCGCTCGGTGACGAGCTCGGCGAACCACATGACCAGGCCCGTACCGGCGGTCATCGTGATGATCATGAGCAGCTGGGCCCACCAGATGTCGTTCGTCAGGAGCTGCTGGCACTCGGGCACTCCGGCCGAGCCGAAGAGCTGACCCGAACGGGCAACCGTGACAAGCGTCGTCGACTGCAGGAGCGCAAGCGCGATCGTGAGGTAACGGGTGTACTGCGTGAGCTTGGCCTGACCCGCCTGGCCCTCTTTGTACAGGGTCTCGAAGTGCGGGATCACCACGCGCAGCAGCTGCACGATGATGGTCGCCGTGATGTACGGCATGACGCCCAGGGCGAAGATCGACAGCTGCAGAAGCGCGCCACCGGAGAACAGGTTGACCAGGGACAGCAGGCCCTCGGTACCACCCGACTGGTTCAGACACTGCTGAACGTTCGGGAAGTCGACGAACGGTGTCGGCACGTGGGCACCCAGCCGGTAAATGGCGATGATGCCCAGCGTGAAGGCGATCTTCCGCCTCAGGTCGGGCGTGCGGAAAACCCGCGCTATGGCGCTGAACAAGGGGATTCCTCCAGAACGATCTCGGCACGCGACAGGGCGCACACCAAATCAGACTAACCCAGAAGGGGCCGACGGCCGTAAGGCCGCCGGCCCCTCAAGGGTCGGGCGTCAGTTGACGGAGCCGCCAGCGGCGACGATCTTCTGCTCAGCGGAGCCGGAGACCTTGTCGACCGAGACGGTCAGCGCGACCGAGATGTCGCCGGTGCCGAGCACCTTGACCTTCTCGTTCTTGCGGACAGCGCCCTTGGCCACCAGGTCGGCGACGGTCACGTCGCCACCCTGCGGGTAGAGCTCGCCGAGCTTGTCCAGGTTCACGACCTGGTACTCGACGCGGAACGGGTTCTTGAAGCCACGGAGCTTCGGGGTGCGCATGTGCAGAGGCATCTGCCCACCCTCGAAGCCCACACGGACCTGGTAACGAGCCTTCGTTCCCTTGGTACCGCGACCGGCCGTCTTACCCTTGGAACCCTCACCGCGACCGACACGGGTCTTTGCGGTACGAGCTCCCGGGACGGGACGCAGGTGGTGGACCTTGAGCACGCCGGGGCGCGCCGCGGGCGCTTCGTTCTTCTCGGCCGTCTTACGGGCCGATGCCTTCTTCGGGGCGTCGACCGTAGCGGTCTCGTCCTTCTTGGCAGCCATTAGTCGATCTCCTCAACCTTGACGAGGTGGGCGACGGTCTTGACGTAACCGCGCGTCTGCGCGTCGTCGGGACGGACGACCGAGTCGCCGATCCGCTTGAGACCGAGCGAACGCAGCGTGTCGCGCTGGTTCTGCTTCTCGCTCACCTTGGACTTGATCTGCGTGACCTTCAGACGCTCGGCCATCAGGCACCTACCTTCTGAGCAGCGGCCTCGGCGCGCACGAGGCGGGCCGGGGCTACCTGGTCGAACTCCAGGCCACGGCGAGCAGCCACGGCGCGGGGCTCTTCGAGCGACTTCAGCGCCTCGACGGTCGCGTGCACGATGTTGATCGTGTTCGACGAGCCGAGCGACTTCGAGAGGACATCGTGGATGCCGGCGCACTCGAGGACGGCGCGGACGGGACCACCGGCGATAACACCGGTACCGGCGGCGGCGGGGCGCAGGAGCACCACACCGGCAGCGGCCTCGCCCTGGACGGGGTGAGGGATGGTCGAGCCCGAGCGGGGGACGCGGAAGAAGTTGCGCTTGGCCTCTTCGACACCCTTCGAGATGGCGAGGGGGACTTCGCGGGCCTTGCCGTAACCGACACCCACGACGCCGTTGCCATCGCCCACGACGACGAGCGCCGTGAAGCTGAAGCGACGGCCACCCTTGACCACCTTCGACACGCGGTTGATCGTCACGACGCGCTCGAGGAACTGGCTCTCGTTGCGGTCGCGCGAACCACGGTCGCGCTGGTTGGTGTTGCGCTCGCGACCACCGCGACGCGGCTCGCGCTCACGCTCGGCGGGGGCCTGAGCCGCAGCCGCACCCTCAGCCGGTGCAGTCTGCTCGGTCACTTCGGTCTCCTTGTTGTCACTCACAGGTTCAGCCCTCCTTCGCGAGCTCCGTCGGCGATCGCGGCGACACGACCGGCGTAACGGTTACCGCCGCGGTCGAACACGACGTCGGACACGCCAGCGGCCTTGGCACGCTCGGCGACGAGCTCGCCGACCTTGCGGGCCTTGGCGGTCTTGTCACCGTCGAAGCCGCGCAGGTCGGTCTCGAGGGTGGAGGCGGAGGCCACGGTGTGGCCCTTGCTGTCGTCCACGACCTGGACGAACACGTGGCGGGCGGAACGCGTCACCACGAGGCGGGGGCGCAGCTCGGTACCGACGATCTTCTTGCGAAGACGCAGGTGGCGACGCGAGCGGGCGACGGACTTTGTCTTGACAGCCATGGCTACTTACCACTCTTTCCGGCCTTGCGGCGCACGACCTCGCCCGCATACCGCACACCCTTGCCCTTGTAGGGCTCGGGCTTGCGGATCTTGCGGATGTTGGCGGCGGCCTCGCCGACGGCCTGCTTGTCGATGCCGCTCACGGTGAGCTTGTTGTTGCCTTCGACCGTGAGGGTGATCCCTGCGGGCGGGTCGATGAGAACGGGGTGCGAGAAGCCGAGGGCGAACTCGACCGAGCTGCCCTTCTGCGCCACGCGGTAACCCGTACCGACGACCTCGAGGCCCTTGGTGTAGCCCTGGGTGACACCGATGATGTTGTTGTTGATGAGCGTGCGGGTCAGGCCGTGGAGCGACCGCGACTCGCGCTCGTCGTCGGGGCGGGTGACGAGAACCTGGTTCTCCTCGACCGACACCTCGAGAGGCTGTGCCACGGTGAGCGCGAGCTCGCCCTTGGGGCCCTTGACGGAGACCTCCCGGCCGTTCACCGAAACGGTGACGCCGGCGGGGATGTCGATGGGAAGACGTCCAATACGCGACATGTCAGATCACCACACGTAGGCGAGGACTTCCCCGCCGACGCCCTTCTGCTCGGCCTGACGGTCGGTGAGGAGACCGGAGGAGGTGGACAGGATGGCAACGCCGAGGCCACCGAGGACCGTGGGGACCTCGGTCGACTTGGCGTAAACGCGGAGGCCGGGCTTCGACACGCGCTTGATGCCGGCGATCGACCGCTCGCGGTTCGGGCCGTACTTCAGCGTCATGTTGAGGGTCTGGCCGACACGAGCGTCTTCGACGTTCCAGTCGGCGATGTAACCCTCCTGCTTGAGGATGGCGGCGATGTTCGTCTTGAGCTTCGAGCTCGGCATCGACACGGAGTCGTGGTGCGCCGAGTTCGCGTTGCGCAGACGGGTCAGCATGTCTGCGACCGGGTCTGTCATCGTCATGTGTTGCTTCTTTCGGTCATGAGGTTTCGGCTGCCGTTACGCGACAGTCGACCTTCGATGAAGGGCCCCCGGAAACCCCGGGGGCCCTGGGGATCAGGCCTGCGCGTCAGCCGACTGGAACGGGAAGCCGAGCTGACGCAGCAGCGAGCGGCCCTCGTCGTCGGACTTCGCGGTGGTGACGATGGTGATGTCGAAACCACGCACGCGGTCGATGCGGTCCTGGTCGATCTCGTGGAACACGGACTGCTCCTGGAGACCGAAGGTGTAGTTGCCGTTGCCGTCGAACTGCTTGGCCGACAGCCCGCGGAAGTCGCGGATGCGGGGCAGAGCGAGGTTGACGAGGCGGTCGACGAACTCCCACGCACGGTCACCACGAAGGGTGACGTGCGCACCGATGGCCTGGCCCTCACGCAGCTTGAACTGCGCGATGGACTTGCGGGCCTTGGTGACGATGGGCTTCTGACCGGTGATCTTGGTGAGGTCGTCGACCGCACCATCGATCACCTTGCTGTCGCGAGCTGCCTCGCCGACACCGGTGTTCACGACCACCTTGACCAGACCGGGGATCTGCATGACGTTCTCGTAGCCGAACTCGTCCTGCAGCGCCTTCTTGATCTCGGCGTTGTACTTCTGCTTGAGGCGGGGCTGGATCTTGCCAGCCGCCGCGGCAGTCGAGGTGCTCATGTTCAGAGGTCCTTGCCTGACTTCTTCGCGAAGCGCACACGGACGGTGCGCTTGACGCCGTCCTTCACCTGCTCCTCGACACGGTGGCCGACACGCGTCGGCTTCTTGGTCGAGGGGTCGACGATCGCGACGTTGGAGATGTGGATCGGGGCCTCGAAGGTCTCGATGCCACCGGTCTTGGTTCCGCGCTGGGACTGGCCCACGCGGTTGTGCTTGGTGACGTAGTTCACGCCCTCGACGATGACGCGGTTCTGCTCGGTGAGGACCTCGAGGACCTTACCCTGCTTGCCGCGGTCGCCGCCACGCTCGGGCTTGGCGCCCGAGATGACCTGAACCAGGTCGCCCTTTTTGATTTTCGCCATGATCAGATGACCTCCGGGGCGAGCGAGACGATCTTCATGAACTTCTTGTCGCGAAGCTCACGACCGACCGGCCCGAAGATGCGGGTGCCGCGGGGCTCCCCGTCGTTCTTCAGGATCACGGCGGCGTTCTCGTCGAACTTGATGTAAGAGCCGTCGGGACGGCGGGTCTGCTTCACGACACGGACGACGACGGCCTTGACCACGTCGCCCTTCTTGACGTTTCCACCCGGGATCGCGTCCTTGACCGTGGCGACGATGACGTCGCCCAGGCCGGCGTAACGACGGTTGGAGCCGCCGAGCACGCGGATGGTGAGCAGCTCCTTGGCGCCGGTGTTGTCGGCGACCTTCAGCCGGGATTCGTTCTGAATCACTTTTTACTCCTTGGATTCCAAGTAAGCCGCGAGGCTTACTTGGCCTTCTCGAGGATCTCGACCAGGCGCCAGCGCTTGGTGGCGCTGAGCGGACGGGTCTCGTTGATGACGACGAGGTCGCCGATGCCCGCCGAGTTGGACTCGTCGTGCGCCTTGACCTTCGAGGTGCGGCGGATGACCTTGCCGTAGAGCGGGTGCTTCACGCGGTCCTCGACCTCGACGACGATGGTCTTGTCCATCTTGTCGCTGACGACGTAGCCACGACGCGCCTTGCGGTAACCGCGGGCGTTCTCGTCGCGAACGTCGTTCTCGGCGTGCTCGTGACCGGCGACCTGCGCCTCGGCCTTCTTCGCGGTAGCCATTACTCCGCCTCTTCCTTCGCGGCGTCGTCAGCGGATTCCGCCTTCTTCGCCTTGCTCTTCTTCGCCTTCGTCGCCTCGACCGGGGCCGGGGTGGCGCGGATGCCGAGCTCGCGCTCACGGATCACGGTGTACAGACGCGCGATGTCGCGCTTGACTGCACGGATGCGACCGTGGCTCTCGAGCTGGCCGGTGGCCGACTGGAAGCGCAGGTTGAACAGCTCTTCCTTGGCCTTACGCAGCTCCTCGACGAGGCGCTGGTCTTCGAACGTATCGAGCTCGCTCGGGGCGAGCTGCTTGGTGCCGATCGCCATTACGCGTCGCCCTCCTCGCGCTTGATGATGCGTGCCTTCAGGGGCAGCTTGTGAATTGCTCGGGTCAGGGCCTCACGAGCGAGCTGCTCGTCGACACCCGCGACCTCGAAGAGGACGCGGCCCGGCTTGACGTTGGCGACCCACCACTCGGGGGAACCCTTACCCGAACCCATGCGGGTTTCGGCGGGCTTCTTGGTGAGAGGACGGTCGGGGTAGATGTTGATCCACACCTTTCCGCCACGCTTGATGTGACGCGTCATGGCGATACGAGCGGACTCGATCTGACGGTTGGTCACGTAAGCGGGGGTCAGCGCCTGGATCCCGAACTCACCGAACGACACCTGGGTGCCACCGGTGGCCTGGCCCGAACGGCCGGGGTGGTGCTGCTTGCGGTACTTGACCTTGCGGGGGATGAGCATTACGCCGACGCTCCTTCTGCCACGGGGGCCTCGTTGCGAGGGCTACGACGACGGTCGCCACCGCGGTCGTCACGACCGCGCGACTTGGGCGCGTTGGCCTGCTCGCGGGCGAGCTCCTTGTTGGTGAGGTCGCCCTTGTAGATCCAGACCTTCACGCCGATGCGGCCGAAGGTGGTCTTCGCCTCGTAGAAGCCGTAGTCGATGTTCGCGCGAAGGGTGTGCAGGGGCACACGGCCTTCGCGGTAGAACTCCGAGCGGCTCATCTCGGCGCCGCCGAGGCGGCCCGACACCTGGATGCGGACACCCTTGGCGCCGGCACGCTGCGCGCCCTGCAGACCCTTGCGCATCGCGCGGCGGAAAGCCACGCGAGCGGTGAGCTGCTCGGCGACACCCTGAGCGACGAGCTGAGCATCGGCCTCGGGGTTCTTCACCTCGAGGATGTTCAGCTGGATCTGCTTTCCGGTGAGCTTCTCGAGGTCGGCACGGATGCGCTCGGCCTCGGCGCCGCGGCGACCGATCACGATGCCCGGGCGGGCGGTGTGGATGTCGACGCGGACACGGTCACGCGTGCGCTCGATCTCGATGTTGCTGACACCGGCGCGGTCAAGCGAGGTGGTCAGCAGGCGACGGATCTTGATGTCCTCGGCGAGGTAGTCGGCGTAACGCTGACCAGCCTTCGTCGAGTCCGAGAACCACCGCGACACGTGGTCGGTCGTGATGCCGAGGCGGAAGCCGTACGGGTTGACTTTCTGTCCCATTACTTGCTCGCCTTCTTGTTGGCGCGAGCCGGGGCCGCCTCAGCGGTCTCGGGCGTCGCGAGCACGACCGTGATGTGGCTCGTGCGCTTCTTGATCTGGAAGGCGCGACCCTGAGCGCGGGGCTGGAAACGCTTGAGCGTCGTGCCCTCGTCGACGTACGCGTTCTTCACGTACAGGTCGGCGTCATCCAGGTACTCGTTCGTCTTGTCAGCCGTGACGCGAGCGTTCGCGATGGCCGAGGCGACGAGCTTGTAGATCGGCTCGCTCGCGCCCTGCGGCGCGAACTTCAGGATCGCGAGGGCCTCTTCGGCCTGCTTGCCCTTGATGAGGGCGACGACGCGACGAGCCTTCTGAGGGGTCACGCGGATGTGTCGCACACGTGCGATGGACTCCACCATTTCTCTCTCCTCCTCGGTCGCCTTAGCGGCGACGGCCCTTCTTGTCGTCCTTCACGTGGCCGCGGAAGGTGCGGGTGGGCGAGAACTCGCCCAGCTTGTGGCCGACCATGGTCTCGGTCACGAACACGGGGATGTGCTTGCGTCCGTCGTGCACGGCGATGGTGTGTCCCAGCATGGCGGGGATGATCATCGAACGGCGCGACCAGGTCTTGATGACGTTCTTCGAACCGGCTTCGTTCTGCGAGACGACCTTGCGAAGCAGGTGCTCGTCGACGAAGGGGCCCTTCTTAAGGCTGCGAGGCATCTTCCTCTACTCCTACTTGCGCTTCTTGCCGGCGGTGCGACGGCGGACGATGAGCTTGTCGCTCTCCTTGTTCGCGTGGCGGGTGCGGCCTTCGGCCTTACCCCACGGCGAAACAGGGTGACGACCACCGGAGGTCTTACCCTCACCACCACCGTGCGGGTGGTCTACCGGGTTCATGGCGACACCACGCACGGTCGGGCGGACACCCTTCCAGCGCATACGGCCGGCCTTGCCCCAGTTGATGTTCGACTGCTCGGCGTTGCCGACCTCGCCGATCGTCGCGCGGCAGCGCACGTCGACGTTGCGGATCTCACCCGAGGGCAGACGAAGCTGCGCGTAGGGGCCGTCCTTCGCGACCAGACGCACGGATGCGCCGGCCGAACGGGCCATCTTCGCACCTCCTCCGGGACGCAGCTCGATCGCGTGGATCACGGTACCGGTGGGGATGTTGCGCAGCGGCAGGTTGTTACCGGGCTTGATGTCAGCGCCGGCTCCCGACTCCACGACGTCACCCTGCGACAGCTTCGCCGGGGCGAGGATGTAGCGCTTCTCGCCGTCCGCGTAGTGCAGCAGCGCGATGCGCGCGGTGCGGTTGGGGTCGTACTCGATGTGAGCGACCTTGGCGTCGATGCCGTCCTTGTCGTTACGACGGAAGTCGATCAGACGGTACTGACGCTTGTGTCCACCACCGATGTGACGCGTGGTGATGCGGCCCTGGTTGTTGCGGCCACCGGTCTTCGACAGCGGGCGCAGCAGCGACTTCTCAGGCGTCGATCGGGTGATCTCGGCGAAGTCGGCCACCGACGAGCCGCGGCGACCGGGGGTCGTGGGCTTGTACTTGCGAATAGCCATTGTTCTTGTCCTCTATCCCGACCGTCAGCCGACAGACGTGAAGATGTCGATGGTGCCCGACTTCAGCGAGACGATGGCGCGCTTGGTGTCCTTGCGCTTGCCGATGCCGAAGCGGGTGCGACGGGCCTTGCCCACGCGGTTGATCGTGTTGACCGAAGCGACCTTGACGCCGAAGATCTTCTCGATCGCGAGCTTGATCTCGGTCTTCGACGAGCGGGGGTCCACCAGGAAGGTGTACTTGCCCTCGTCGATGAGCGAGTAGCTCTTCTCGGAGACGACCGGCTTCAGGATGATGTCGCGCGGGTCCTTGTTGACGGTGGTCATGCCGAGACCTCCTCGGTGGCGCCCGACTTCGACGCGACGAAGGCGTCGTAGGCGGCCTTGGTGAAGACGATGTCGTCGGAGACGATCACGTCGTAGGTGTTCAGCTGGCCGACGGTCAGCACGTGGACGTACGCGAGGTTGCGCACGCTCTTGATCGTGAGCTCGTCATCGCGGTCGATGACCACGAGCACGTTCTTGACGGCACCGAAGGCCTTCAGCGCGGCGGCAGCGGCCTTGGTCGAGGGGGCACCCTCGATGGCGAAGCTGTCGACGATGTGCAGACGCTGTCCGCGAGCACGGTCGCTGAGCGCGCCCAGAAGGGCGGCAGCGATCATCTTCTTGGGGGTGCGCTGGCTGTAGTCGCGGGGCTTGGGACCGTGGACGATGCCACCACCGGTCATGTGCGGCGCGCGGATCGAGCCCTGACGGGCGTTACCCGTGCCCTTCTGCTTGAAGGGCTTGCGGCCGGCACCCGAGACCTCGCCACGACGCTTGGTCGAGTGCGTGCCCTGGCGAGCCGCGGCGCGCTGCGCCACGACGACCTGGTGGATAAGCGGGATGTTCGTCTTGACGTCGAAGAGCGCGGCGGGCAGCTCGACAGAGCCGGCCTTGTTGCCGTCGGCCTTCACGACGTCGAGCGCGAGAGTCGAGTCAGCCATGATCAGGCACCCTTCACTGCGTTGCGGACGTAGACGATGCGGCCACGGGCACCGGGGACGGCGCCCTTGACGAGCATGAGTCCCTTCTCGGCGTCGACGGCGTGCACCGTGAGGTTGAGGACGGTCACGCGCTCGCCACCCATACGGCCGGCCATGCGCATGCCCTTGAAGACGCGGCTCGGAGTCGACGACGCGCCGATGGAGCCGGGCTTGCGGTGGTTGCGGTGCGAACCGTGCGAAGCGGACACACCCTTGAAGTTGTGACGCTTCATGACACCGGCGGTGCCCTTGCCCTTGCTGGTGCCGACGACGTCGACCAGCTGACCGGCTTCGAACAGACCGTCGACGGTGAGCTCCTGGCCCAGCGCGTAGTCTGCGGCGTCAGCCGTGCGCACCTCGGTGAGGTGGCGGCGAGGGGTGACACCCGCGGCGTCGAAGTGCGCCGTGAGGGGCTTGTTCACCTTGCGGGGGTCGATCTGGCCGTAGCCGATCTGAACGGCGTTGTAGCCGTCCTTCTCGAGCGAACGCAGCTGGGTCACGACGTTCGGCGCGACCTCGATGACGGTGACGGGAACGAGCTTGCCGTTCTCGTCCCACACCTGGGTCATGCCGAGCTTGGTGCCGAGGAGGCCCTTGGAGATCTTGGAGTTGATGTCAGCCATGTCGAACCTCAGAGCTTGATCTCGATGTTGACATCGGCAGGAAGGTCGAGGCGCATCAGCGAGTCGACGGCCTTGGGCGTCGGGTCGATGATGTCGATGAGGCGCTTGTGGGTGCGCATCTCGAAGTGCTCGCGGCTGTCCTTGTACTTGTGGGGCGACCGGATGACGCACACGACGTTCTTCTCGGTCGGCAGGGGAACCGGGCCCACCACGGTGGCGCCGGCACGGGTCACGGTGTCGACGATCTTGCGGGCCGACGAGTCGAGCCCAGCGTGGTCGTACGACTTCAGGCGAATGCGGATCTTCTGTCCCGCCATTGTCTGCTCTCTCTCTTTCTCGCGTCTTACCCGACCTGGGGCATTGGACGCACGGTGGCGCTATCGCGCCCTGGCACTTCCCCTCGCTCGCGCGAGGGATGCTGCACCCTGTTCAGCTGTCAAACCGGAAGACTCGGCATCCGGCCCGCCCCTCGCACGCACGCGCACGAATCCCACAAGGGGATGAAGGGGTTTCGGTGTGTGTTCTGCTGCCCGCGGCCCAGGACCCTGCGCTCTCGCGCCGCCTGTGCACTGCCCTGACAGTGATCCTGGCGCGCGCCGAGCGCGCACCGGAATGTGGAACTGGACTAGTCTACGTACGCCCCGGGCATGTCGCAAACCCGGGCGTGTCGCGCGCGGCTGATCCTCAGCAAAACCCCCGCCGACAGCAGCGGCGCCGCCCCCGAAACAGGGAGCGGCGCCGATGACTTCGCCTCTGGTCACGCGTTCCCGATGTGCTTGTCCACGTTCGCGCGCGTCTCGTCGACCTTCGCGTGATGTTCCGCCGGAACGATCTTCTTGATCGCGTCGGCCGCTCCGTCGAGCACCTTGTCGCTGACCTCTTCGGCCTTCTCGCTCTTGAGCGCCTCTTCGATCTTGTCGCGGTTCTCGTCGAGGAGCTTCTTGCCCTTGGCGATGATGTCGTCCACTCCCATGTGCGTCTCCTTCGCAGACTCGGTCGGCTGGCACGCCGACCCCGGTTCGATTCTGACCGCGGGGTAGCGGCAACCGAAACCCCCGCGGGTGTCGGGCGCGACTGGTGTAGAGCACATCCGGGAACGACAAAGGCCGGGCCCGAAGGCCCGGCCTGTGCCGAGTGAAGTCTGGAAGGACTTACTTGAGGATCTTGGTGACGGTACCGGCACCGACGGTGCGGCCACCCTCACGGATCGCGTAGCCGAGGCCCTCTTCCATGGCGATCGGCTGGATGAGCTCGACCGACATCTCCGTGGTGTCACCGGGCATGACCATCTCGGTGCCCTCGGGCAGCGTGATGACGCCGGTCACGTCGGTGGTGCGGAAGTAGAACTGCGGGCGGTAGTTCGTGAAGAACGGGTTGTGGCGGCCGCCCTCTTCCTTGGACAGGATGTACGCCGTGCCCTCGAAGTTGGTGTGCGGGGTGACCGAACCGGGCTTGACGACGACCTGGCCGCGCTCGACGTCGTCACGCTTGGTGCCGCGAAGGAGCAGACCGCAGTTCTCGCCGGCCCAGGCCTCGTCGAGCTGCTTGTGGAACATCTCGATACCGGTGACCGTGGTCTTCTGCGTCGGGCGGATGCCGACGATCTCGACCTCGGAGTTGATCGCGAGGGTACCGCGCTCGGCGCGGCCGGTGACGACCGTGCCACGACCGGTGATCGTGAAGACGTCCTCGATGGGCATGAGGAAGGGCTTGTCCTTGTCACGCACCGGGTCGGGGATCGACTCGTCGACGGCTTCCATGAGCTCGACGATGGCGTTGACCCACTGCTCGTCGCCCTCGAGAGCCTTCAGGCCCGAGACGCGAACGACGGGGGCGTTGTCGCCATCGAAGTCCTGCGACGACAGCAGCTCGCGAACCTCGAGCTCGACGAGCTCCAGGATCTCCTCGTCGTCGACCATGTCGCTCTTGTTCAGCGCGACGAGCAGGTAGGGAACGCCGACCTGCTTGGCGAGCAGAACGTGCTCACGGGTCTGAGCCATCGGACCGTCGGTGGCGGCGACCACGAGGATCGCGCCGTCCATCTGAGCGGCACCGGTGATCATGTTCTTGATGTAGTCGGCGTGACCGGGCGCGTCGACGTGAGCGTAGTGACGCTTCGGGGTCTCGTACTCGACGTGCGAGATGTTGATCGTAATACCGCGCTGACGCTCTTCCGGCGCCGAGTCGATCGACGCGAAGTCACGCTGAACGTTGGTGGCCGACGGGAACTTGTCGGCGAGCACCTTCGAGATGGCAGCGGTGAGCGTGGTCTTGCCGTGGTCGACGTGACCGATCGTTCCGATGTTCACGTGCGGCTTGGTCCGCTCGAACTTGGCCTTAGCCACTGGGTCCTCCTCAGGACGTTGGTTGCGAGGTCTCGGGCACTGGATTGCGACCGGTTCTTCGCGGGGATGGTTCTCAGATTACTAGAGAGTCGGTATTCAGTTTGAGCGGATGCCGGGAACCTGAGCAGAACCCGGGGTTCCCGGCATCCGTGAGAGCGGTTTTACTCGCCCTTGTTCTTCTGGATGATCTCGTCGGCGACAGCCTTCGGGACATCGGCGTAGCTGTCGAACTCCATGGAGTAGACGGCACGGCCAGAGGTCTTCGAGCGCAGGTCGCCGATGTAGCCGAACATCTCGGACAGCGGCACGTTGGCCCGGACGACCTTGACGCCGGCGGCGTCTTCCATCGACTGGATCTGGCCACGACGCGAGTTCAGGTCGCCGATGACGTCGCCCATGTACTCCTCGGGAGTACGGACCTCGACGGCCATGATCGGCTCGAGGATCGTGGGGTTCGCCTTGCGGACGGCCTCTTTGAAGCCCATCGAGCCGGCGATCTTGAACGCCATTTCGGACGAATCGACGTCGTGCGAAGCACCGTCGAGGAGGATCGCCTTGACGCCCACCATGGGGTAGCCGGCGAGCACGCCGACGTTCATGGCGTCCTGGAAGCCCTGGTCGGTCGGCGAGATGTACTCGCGCGGGATGCGACCACCGGTGACCTTGTTCTCGAACTCGTAGGTCTTGTCGGCCGTGACCTCGAGAGGCTCGATCGCGAACTGGATCTTCGCGAACTGACCCGAACCACCGGTCTGCTTCTTGTGGGTGTAGTCGTGACGCTCGACCGACTTGCGGATGGTCTCGCGGTACGCCACCTGGGGCTTTCCGACGTTGGCCTCGACCTTGAACTCGCGCTTCATGCGGTCGACCAGGATGTCGAGGTGGAGCTCGCCCATGCCCTTGATGACGGTCTGACCGGTCTCGGAGTTCTGCTCGACGCGGAACGTCGGGTCCTCTTCGGCGAGCTTCTGGATGGCGACACCCAGCTTCTCCTGGTCGGCCTTGGTCTTGGGCTCGATGGCGACCTCGATGACCGGCTCCGGGAACGTCATCGATTCGAGGACGACCTGGTTCTGCGGGTCGCAGAGGGTGTCACCGGTGGTGGTGTCCTTCAGACCGATGACCGCGTAGATGTGGCCAGCGGTGACGGAGTCGACCGGCATCTCCTTGTTGGCGTGCATCTGGAAGATCTTCCCGATGCGCTCCTTCTTGCCCTTGGTCGCGTTGACGACCTGAGCACCGGAGTCGAGGTGACCCGAGTACACGCGGATGTACGTGAGGCGACCGAAGAACGGGTGCGTCACGATCTTGAACGCGAGAGCCGCGAAGGGCTCCTCACGGTCGGCGTGGCGCTCGATGACGATCTCTTCGTCCTTGGGGTCGTGCGCCTCGATGGCGGGCACGTCCAGGGGCGAGGGCAGGTAGTCCACGACCGCGTCGAGCATGGGCTGCACGCCGCGGTTCTTGAACGCCGAACCGCAGAGCACCGGGTAGAGCTCCGAGTTGATCGTCATCTTGCGGATGGCGCCCTTGATCTCGGCGACCGTGAGCTCCTCACCGCCGAAGAACTTCTCGAGGAGGGCGTCGTCGGACTCGGCGACGGTCTCCAGGAGCTGCTGGCGGTACTCGGCGGCCTTGTCGGCGAGGTCGGCCGGGATCTCCTGGATCTCGTACTTCGCACCCATGGTCACGTCACCCTTGGCGTCGCCGGGCCAGACCAGTGCGCGCATCTCGACCAGGTCGATGACGCCGACGAAGTCGTTCTCGGCACCGATGGGCAGCTGGATGACCAGCGGCTTCGCCTTCAGGCGGTTGACGATGGTGTCGACCGTGAAGTAGAAGTCGGCGCCCAGCTTGTCCATCTTGTTGACGAAGCAGATGCGGGGGACGTCGTACTTGTCAGCCTGACGCCACACGGTCTCGGACTGGGGCTCGACGCCCTCCTTGCCGTCGAAGACGGCGACCGCGCCGTCGAGCACGCGCAGCGAGCGCTCGACCTCGACCGTGAAGTCGACGTGGCCGGGGGTGTCGATGATGTTGATCTGGTTCTTGTCCCAGAAGCAGGTCACAGCAGCGGAGGTGATCGTGATGCCACGCTCCTGCTCCTGCTCCATCCAGTCGGTCGTAGCCGCACCATCGTGCGTCTCGCCGATCTTGTGGTTGACGCCCGTGTAGAACAGGATGCGCTCGGTCGTCGTGGTCTTGCCGGCATCGATGTGGGCCATGATGCCGATGTTGCGGACCTTATGAAGGTCGGTGAGCACGTCTTGTGCCACGGGTGTCTTCCTTACCTGTTGGGAGGTTGATGCCGGGCCCATCGGAGGGTCCGCGACCGGGGTCGGTCACGGGCCCTCCGCGGGTTTTACCAGCGGTAGTGCGCGAAGGCGCGGTTCGACTCGGCCATCTTGTGGGTGTCCTCGCGGCGCTTGACCGCGGCACCGAGGCCGTTCGAGGCGTCGAGGATCTCGTTCTGCAGACGCTCGGTCATCGTCTTCTCACGACGACCCTTGGCGTAGCTCACGAGCCAGCGCAGCGCGAGGGTGTTCGCGCGGTGCGGCTTGACCTCGACGGGAACCTGGTAGGTCGAGCCACCGACGCGGCGGCTCTTGACCTCGAGGGTGGGACGGACGTTGTCGAGCGCCTTCTTCAGCGTGGCGACGGCGTCCTGGCTGTTCTTCGCCTCGACACCCTTGAGGGCGTCGTAGACGATCGACTCGGCGATGGACTTCTTGCCGTCGACGAGGATCTTGTTGACCAGCTGGGTGACGACGGGAGCGCCGTAAACCGGGTCGTTGACGACGGGACGCTTCGGGGCAGGACCCTTACGAGGCATGTTTCTCAGCCCTTCTTCGCGCCGTAGCGGCTACGAGCCTGCTTACGGTTCTTGACAGCCTGGGTGTCGAGCGCACCGCGGACGATCTTGTAACGGACACCGGGGAGGTCCTTGACGCGACCACCGCGGACGAGCACGAGCGAGTGCTCCTGCAGGTTGTGGCCCTCGCCGGGGATGTAGGCGGTGACCTCGGTGCCGTTGCGCAGCTTCACGCGGGCGACCTTGCGCATCGCCGAGTTCGGCTTCTTGGGGGTCGTGGTGTACACGCGGGTGCACACGCCGGCCTGCTGGGGGTTCGACTTCAGCGCGGGAGCCTTGGTCTTCGAGACCTTCGGCGAGCGGCCCTTGCGAACCAACTGCTGAATGGTTGGCACGTTCTCTCCTTGATTGGCTGGGCGTTCCTCGCGGTGGCGCCCAGGGTGCTGCACGGTGACAGCGTCGTGTCTCCCCCGTCATGTCGCTCATCTTGCGATTCGTGACGTGTCGGGCTCACGTGTGATCCACCGCGCGACAGAATGATCTAGCGCGATTCGTGGTGGATATGCCGTGGGGGCGACCTGTTCGCAGGCCGATCCCTGAGATGGTGCGAGCGTTGATCCGAGCGACTCACCCGAGGGCACGACGCACGGCGCGCGTGAACGCACACCCGGTCAATGATACGCGTTCCCCGGGACGCGGGCAAACGTGTGCGGGACCGGTCACTGGGAGTCTCCCGGATGCCGCGTTCGTCATCCGAGCAGCAGCAGCGCTGCCCCGATGGCCGACGCGACGAGCACGACGACGATCACCGCCACGAGCACGATCACGCGGGCCGCGCCCCGGCGCGCCCGGGGGCGGACCGCCGCGGCATCCTCGGATGACGGAGCGCGGACGACGCGGGCACGCTCGACGCGTGCGGGCCCCTCGTGACGGGCACCGTACGACTCGCGGCTCAGGGCCTCGGGGACGCGTGCTTGCCGGACGGCTCCCTCTCCGACGGGGCCGTCTGCGGCCTCGGCGACTTCTCGGCGACGGCGGCGGGAACCCGACGCCGTGTCGTCGTCTGGCACCGGGACGGGCCGTGCGCGCGTGGCCTCGTCGACGGCGGGTTCCGCCGAAGGCCGCCGGCGGGTGGTCTCGTCGGCCTCGGCGCCCCCTCCCCCGACCGCGGGACGTCGACGGGTCTCTTCGTCAGGGGCGGGGGTGGCGAGCGAGCTGGTCGGAACGGGGGGCGCCGCGCTCCGAGGAGCGGTCGTACCCACCTCCTCGTCGACGAAGACGTCTGCCACCGGTGCCCCCGCGGGCATCGGGCGGGAGGAGACGGCACCGTCGTGAGGAGCGTCGATGCGTGAGATCACGGTCTCGTCGTCGGGGACGTCGACCCGGGAAAGCAACGTGTCGTCCTCCGGCACGATACGACGCGAGATCACCGTCTCGTCCGCGGGAGCCTCGGCCCCGGAGCGCAGCGTGTCGTCCTCCGGCACAGTACGACGCGAGATCACCGTCTCGTCCGCGGGAGCGTCGGTCGCGGACACGGTCTCGTCGTCCGCAGCGTCCCGGCGCGTCAGGATCGTCTCATCATCGACCTCGTCGTCCTCGACGGCGGGCGGCGTCGGCCAGGCCCGCAGGCGACCCGCCCAGAGGGTCACCTCGTCGGGATCCTCGGCGCGGTCGTACGGGCCGCTCACGCGTCGCTCCGCGAGAGGCGCACCTCCGCGTCACCGAGGAAGAAGCGCTCACCGGCTTCGATCTCCTCGCCGGGAGGCGCCTCGACCTCGGTGCCCATGAGCGTGGCGAACAGCACGCCGTTCGTGGAGTGCAGGTCGGTGACGTACCAGGTGTCACCGCGAAGCTCGAGTCGCGCGTGGGTCTTCGAGACCGTTCGCGTCTCGTCCGAGATCGGGACGAGCTGCGCGTCGGGGTACGCGGAGTCGGGGCCCGGACGGCGCCCCAGGATGACGACCGCAGAGGTGAGGTCGATCGGCGTCCCGCTCGGAGGAACGAGCGCCCACGGAATGCGTTTGCGCCGCGTGACGACGGTTCGGTCGAGAGCATCGAAGTCCTCATCGGCCGCGACCGAGGGGACCTCGGGCTGCGTGTAGAGCGCGGACACCGAGGTGCGGGCGGAGCGCGGGGAGCCGGCATCCGGGGCCTCCGCCACGGCGGAGACCGCCTCGGACAACTCGGGGAACTCGTCGATGG
>JAKOMY010000379.1 GCA_022702225.1 Microbacteriaceae bacterium
ACACCTTGGTCGAGCACGACAGCGTGCCGTGGGAGGCGCTTCCCGGCCGCATGAACCAGCGCCCCGACGGCGAGTTCGCGTTGACCGAGCAGCCGTCGGTCGTACCGCTGAGCTACACGATCAGGGCGACGAAGGTGGCGTAAGAGTCGCGTCTTCGCGGTGTAAAGTGCGTTTCCCGCACGCTCGTCTCAGCCCTGCGGCGGTTCCATATCCTCAAGCCGGCCCGGGACACATACGGAGTTCGCGCGAAACAACGCCGAGCGCGGATCGAGGGAGATCTGCGTGAATCCGCCGTCGGAACGGATACCCGCAAGGGGCGGGGGGTCCGACACGATATAGCTGCCCCTTGTGGAACCGTCATCCTCTCCGGCGAAGGGATCCAGACCGCGGCTCGTCCAAGCTGCAGCAATCTGCTCGCCAGCATAATTCGGAGTCATGGGCAACTCAGCGAAACGCTGGGCGGAGAACGTCCATTGGACCTCGTCCGAGTGGCCATCCAGCTGGCAAGGTCCCCAGGAACTCATCTCCTTCCACGCGTCAGCGCCAATGGCAGCGCGAGCATTCGCGTAGTAACCGAGCACTGTCTCTTTCGCCTCGTCTGGGGTGGTCACCTTCTCAACCTCCCTGCTCGGCGAAACAACAGCGCAAGCAGTGACGCACACGACCATGAGAGTTAGGACGCACGCGATTGTTGGCCGCTTCACTTGTAACGCTCCCGATCTGAGTCTTCAAGTTTTCGTTCGTCTCTTTGATCCGGATCACCCCACACTGGGATCTCGGCGCCCCTGCCCACCGCCACCATGGCGGCGTAGCGCTGAGCGGAGCTGTTCGCATCGAGGTAGCTCAGGGACTGGGGGCCTGAGCCAAACGGCCCATGGCTTGCCACGCCGCGGTACTCCTTCCCGTCGATAATGGTTGCCTCAGAGCTGAACACGTGGCTATCGAAAGAACTCTCCGTCGGATCTGTGCGCCCGGAGAAGTATTGGCCGATAGGAGCCCAACCATCATGCGTGGATTGAGACGCATACACCTCGCCGTTCGGGACCTGCAAGGCGGATGAATCAGGAATGGCGGGAGCGATGCCGGCAGACCCTAAGAGGGCAACATGGTCTACCGCGACGGAGGTCAAGGCAAGGGTCACGACGTCCGTTCCGTATGAGTGCCCTATAGCTGAGACAGTCGGCGCTCCTTCTCCGGCGCGAACGGCATGAAAAGCGTGTAGGTCGTGCGCGAGAGCGCGAGCCCCTGTTGCCGCACGCTCGTCGCTGAATACCTCCTGAGGTGCATCGTTGTTCGGCGGGTGGTACCCGAGCCATGCGAGCACAGCGATCTCAGACGCGGGTACGCGACTGACATAAGACTGCTCCAACTGCATGCTGACTGCAGCTGCGACATATGACGAGATGTCCTTTTCGACTGATGTGTTCATCCCCGGAACGATCACGCTCACGTACGACGCCCGGTCGAGATCGCCAACTGCCACCTGCGCCAGGGGCGGGCGGTCCAACACGAGCGAGGCCAATGTACGCCCCCGACTCGCGACTTCCAGCGCCTCCAAAGCCGCCACCTGCTCCGCGTCATCCAACGGACTGTTCCGCGCCTCCTCCAGGGCCTGGGCGAGCACGATGCGGTTCGCCCGGTCGCGGGCGGCGTAGGCGACTCCACCGAGATTGCCGATCACGCCGGGGGCCGTCGCGATCAGCGCGTTCTGCTGCGAAGCGTTCAGCTCGCGCCACCAGGGCGCCACCTCGCTCGGGGCGATCTGCGACAGCCGGGTGACCAGGTCGGGCCGGGCCTGCAGCAGCGCGGCGAGCGCGGCACCGTCGAGCGAGCGCAGGACCGACAGCACACGGTCCCACGTCAGTGTGGCCACGCCGAGTTGCGTGCCAACAGCGGCCCACGTCGTGCCGCGCGCCCGCACCGCGTCGATCGCGGCGCGGACCGCCGCGGCCGCGACGGTACCCGCTGCGCGCACATCGGCGCGGGCGTCCGCGAGCATCGCCTCGGCGCGTGCTCTCGCTTCCGTGCGGGTCGTCGGGGCAGGGCCGCGGTGTCGAGCGTCGGTCGCGAAGACCGGCCACCCCCGAGCGAAGGAGGCGAACGGGACTCCGTCGGCGGCGTCCTCCGGCAGTGACTCCGAGAACGCCCACCCTTCGATCGCCTCCGCCGCGAGGGTCTGCGCCCTACGCAGCGCCAGGGCGTAGGTCCGCATCGGCTCGACGATCGAAGCCGCCCCGTCGCCGATCTCCGTCCACCGCTGCGCCACGGCCGCCATACGGGCGGCATACGCGTCAGCTCCCTCACCGCTCCAGCCGTCGATTTCGCGCAGCCACCGAAGTTCCTCGGCCGTCGTCCCCGCCACACGGCTTCGTCCCGACGCGAGATGAGCGGCCTCGTACGCCGCATCAACCGAACCCGGAACCAGGTCCTGAGCCACCGACGCCGCGCCCAGACCGCTCACAGCCCCTCCTTGAGCGCCTTCACGGTCGCGTCGGCCTTGGCACCCGCCGCCTCGTACATCTCGGCGGAGTTCCGAAGACCGGATGCCACGTCGTCCGACTGCGCGACCGCTTCGGTCCACCCGCCGGTCAGCGCCTGGACGAAGTCGCCCACGGCCGCGCCCAGTTCGGCGTGACCGAGGTTGCGGGAGTCGGGGACCGCGGTCTCGCTCTCGGCGCGCTGGACGGTGACGTCGACGACCTGTGCCGTGCGACGCAGTCTCTCTGGGTCAACCGAGATCTCGCGCATGCCGGAAAGGTAGACGAACTCGGCGGAGGGCCTCCGAAGTTATCCACAGATCCCGCCCGCAACCCGGGCGAAGTTCACCCGGTCACCCACCCATGACGAACGTCACCCCCGAATAGTGACGGGCGACGGATGTGCCGTGGACCACCCGAGGCCAGCATGAACACATGACCTCTTCCACCCCCACCCCCGCCGCGATCGCCGCGCGGGGCGTCGTCAAGAGCTTCGGCTCCGTGCACGCCGTCCGCGGCGTCGACCTCACCGTCCGACCGGGCGAGATCGTGGCCTTCCTCGGCCCGAACGGCGCGGGTAAGACCACCACGATCGACATGATCCTGGGACTGACCGATCCCGACGCCGGCAGCATCGAGGTTTTCGGTCACACCGCTCGCGGCGCCGTCGCCCGCGGTCTCGTCTCGGCCGTGCTCCAGTCGGGCGGACTGTTGAAAGACCTGACCGTGCGCGAAACCGTCGAGCTCACGGCGAGCCTGTTCGCCGAGAAACGTCCCGTCGACGAGGCGCTCGAGCGTGCCGGCATCCGGAATCTGGCACGACGCAAGGTGGGACTGTGCTCGGGCGGCGAGCAGCAGCGACTGCGCTTCGCGATGGCGCTGGTGAGCGACCCGGCCCTGCTGATCCTCGACGAACCGACCACCGGCATGGATGTCGAAGCGCGCCGCTCTTTCTGGAGCGCGATTCGAGCGGATGCCGCGCGCGGACGGACCGTGATGTTCGCCACGCACTACCTCGACGAGGCCGACGAGTACGCCGACCGCATCATCCTCATGCGGGGCGGTCAGATCGTCGCCGACGGCAGCACCACCG
This sequence comes from Microbacteriaceae bacterium, assembly GCA_022702225.1. Classification (GTDB taxonomy): domain Bacteria; phylum Actinomycetota; class Actinomycetes; order Actinomycetales; family Microbacteriaceae; genus Microbacterium. The sequence goes on from JAKOMY010000379.1 coordinate 3,571, forward strand.
AGATCAAGAACCTCGTCTCGGGTCGTGTGGTTCAGGCGACGCTTCCGGATGCCGACCTCACGGCGCTCGCGGCGCTGCCCGGCGTCGACTCGGTCGAGGCCAACGGCGAGCGCGTCTCGGTGCGCACGCGGGACTCCGACGCCCTCGCCCGGCACCTGCTCAGCACGACCACGGCGCGTGATCTGGAGATCACCGCGCAGAACCTCGAGAGCGTCTTCTTGACTCTCACCGCCGAGCCCTCGGCATCCGACCTCGCCTTGAATGGATCACTTCGATGACCGCCATCGCCCTCGACCGCCCGGTCCCCGCCTTCGGCGGCTTCACCCTGACCTATCTGCGCATCGAGCTGGTGCGCAAGCTGCGGAATCCTCGGAGCATCCTCTTCACCGTCGCGTTCCCCGTGCTGATGTTCTTCATCGTCGGGTTCCAGACGCTCGACGTGCCGCTCACGGACACCCCGCTGGCGGCCGGGGGAGTGTCGGTGGCCGCGTACATCATGGTCTCGATGGCGATGTACGGAACCATGATGTCGGCGACCCAGACCGGGGCATCGGTCGCGGTCGAGCGCGCGCAGGGCTGGTCGCGCCAGCTGCGGCTCACGCCCCTCAACCCCGTCGCGAACGTCGTGGTGAAGATGCTCGCGGGCATGATGTTCGGCCTCATCGCCGTGATCGCGACGTACGCGGTCGCCGCCGGCGCCGGTGTTCAGCTCGCCCCGGCGCAATGGATCGTCACGGGCCTGGCGGCCTGGGTGCTCGCCGGCGCCGTCTTCACGACGCTCGGTCTCATGGTCGGGTACATGGTGCCGGGCGAGAACGCGGCGCAGATCACGAGCCTCGCGGTGGTGCTGCTGTCGTTCCTCGGCGGTTTGTTCTTTCCGCTGTCTTCGATGCCCGACTTTCTCCAGGTCATTGGCAAGCTGACGCCGGTGTACGGCATCGGCGAGCTCGCCCGTTCGCCCCTCACCGGTGACGGATTCGATCTCGGCGCCCTGATCAACGCGGTGGTCTGGCTCGCGGTGTTCGTCGCCGGAACCGTGTACTTCTTCCGTCGCGACACGCGTCGCGGCTGACGCGCCTAGGGTGAACGACGTGAGCACGACGACCGGCCCGGAACGCACCCGCGTTCCGGGCCGCCGTCCGTTCCGACGCGGCTGGTTCATCGGGGCGTCGATCTCGTTGATCTGGACCTTTCCCGTGCTCGTCGAACTGTGGGAGGGTCCGAGCGTCGCGGGTCACCTCGTCGGCACAGCGATCGTGGTCGTGTTCGCGGCCGCGTTCATGGCGACCGTTCCCTACGCCCGTGCCACCGCGTCGCGCCTGCGCCGGGTGGCGCCGACCGTGGTGCTGTTCGCACTCAGCCTCGCGCTGCTGCCGTGGCTCGGCGCCGACATCCGTTGGATGTGGACGTTCGTCGGCGTCGCGTTCGCCGTCTCGGCGATGGGCCGGCGGACGACCTGGCTGTTCGTCCCGGGCCTCAGCGCTCTGTCGTTCGTCGTCGGCGAGGCGATGGGCGCCGACGCGTTGTCGAACGTCGTGAACTCGGCGATCATCCTCTCGATCTCGATCATGATGTTCAGCTTCGTCGAGAACATCTCGACCCTCGAACGCCTCCGCGACGCGCAGGAGCAGATCGCCGAACTCGCCGCCGAGCGCGAACGCGGACGGGTCGCCCGCGATGTACACGACATCCTCGGACACTCGCTCACCGTGATCACCGTCAAGGCCGAGTTGGCGGGACGACTGATGGATGCCGGCTCCCCGGCCGCCCGTGACGAGATCGGCCAGATCGAGGAGCTGTCGCGGGGAGCGTTGGCCGACGTGCGGGCGACGGTTCACGGTTACCGGGGCGTGAGCATCAGCGGCGAGCTCGCCGCGGCGCGAGCGGCGCTCGAGAGCGCGGGAGTGTCCGCCGACCTCCCCGGCTCCACCGACCAGGTTCCCGCCGACCGGCGTGAACTCGCCGGCTGGGTCGTTCGAGAAGCCGTGACCAACGTGGTCCGCCATTCCGGAGCGAGCGCCTGCCGCGTGCGACTCGACAACCGCTCCATCGAGGTCGCCGACGACGGTTGCGGCCCGGCGTCCACGGCATCCACCGGTTCGGGTCTGACCGGGCTTCGGGAACGTGTCGAGAGCTCGGGGGCACGGCTGACGATCGGCCGCAGCGACCTCGGAGGATTCAGAGTGAAGGTGGCCTGGTGATCCGACTGCTCATCGCCGACGATCAAGCTCTCGTGCGCGGGGCCCTCGCCGCCCTGCTGGGACTCGAATCCGACATCGAGGTCGTCGCCCAGGTGGGTCGCGGTGACCACGTGGTCGAGGCGGCAAGGACGTCGGGGGCCACCGTCGCCCTGCTCGACATCGAGATGCCGGGAATCGACGGGATCGCCGCGGCCGCTGAATTGCGGTCGAAGGTTCCCGGATGCCGCGCCCTCATCGTCACGACCTTCGGACGCCCCGGGTACCTGGCGCGGGCCATGCAGGCCGGAGCCTCGGGCTTCGTCGTCAAGGACACCCCGGCGGCCGAGCTCGCGGATGCGGTGCGGCGGGTGTCTGCCGGGTTGCGAGTGGTGGATCCTGCTCTCGCCGCCGAGTCGCTGGCGCAGGGCGACTCACCCCTGACCGAGCGTGAGACCGACGTGCTCGCCGCGGCGCGCGACGGCGGTTCGATCGCCGACATCGCGCGGACTGTTCACCTCTCGGAGGGAACGGTGAAGAACCACCTGTCAAGCGCCATCGGCAAGACCGGCGGGCGGAATCGGGCGGATGCCGTGCGGGTGGCGGTGGAGCGGGGGTGGCTGTAGCGGGCCGGGCCGCGACAGGACGGGTGAATACCGTCCGCCCGAAGGTGATTCTCCCGTCGAGGACGGACACGGTATGCCACATTGACCTCTCCACGGACCTGGAGAATCCACGTGCACGAGACCCCCGACCTCAGTCTTATCGTCACCGTCTTCGCGGCTCTGCTCGGAATGGGCTGGGGATACCTCATCGACCCGGCTCGGCATTCCACTCACTGGATCGCGGTGGCTTGCGCTTCGGCAACGGGGTTTCTGGTGTCCTACCTCGTTCCGGACGCGGTGCTCGCCGTCCCGGTTCTCGTCCTGACCCTTGCCTCGGTGACGGCCCTGCGTGACAAGCGCTGGCGGGCAAGCCTCATCCGGACGGAGTGCCCAGCCCGAACGCCACCGCCTCTTCCTCCGTCAGCATCCGGGAGCGAATGAGGAACCGCATGCCCGTCGGGCCCTCGACCGAGAAGCCGGCGCCGCGTCCCGGAACGACGTCGATCGTCAGGTGCGTGAACTTCCAGTACTCGAACTGCGACTCCGACATGTAGACCTCGACGGGGTCGTCGAGTCCGACCTCGATGTCGCCGAGGTGCACGTCGCTAGGCCCGGTGAGGAACATGCCCACGGGGTAACACATGGGGGAGCTACCATCGCAGCACCCGCCGGACTGGTGGAACATCAGCGGCCCGTGCTTCACCGTCAGCTCGCGCAGCAGCGCGGCCGCGGCATCCGTCACGTCCACGCGGGACAGGTCTAGCATCCGTTCTTCTCCTTCGAATCCGGAAATGGGTGTGACCCCCGGGACGAACCCGGGGGTCACGC
>JAKOMY010000385.1 GCA_022702225.1 Microbacteriaceae bacterium
CGCGCCTCAACCACGCTGAGTGGACGAATGAGGGCATTACGACCGATGTGCGCTCCGCCCAGCACGATGCACCGCGAGGTGATCCAGGCGCCGGCTTCGATATGGATGGGGCGGGTGAGAAGGGCCATGTCCCGACGGTGGGCGTGACTCCCCGTCGTCAAGAGCGTCTCCTGCGAGATCACCACGTCGTGGCCCACGTGAATGTGGTCCTGGTTGTGGAACCACACACCTTCGCCTATCCAGGAGCGGTCGCCGATGTGCAGCTTCCACGGGAATTTCACTCGGGTGCGGGGACGGAAGATCACGCCACGGCCGATCTCTGCGCCGAACGCACGCAGCACACGGATGCGGATACCAGAGCTGATTTGCCATGCATTTGTGACGAAGAGCAGTTCACACGCGGCCCAGAGGTACACCTTCCACCGCGGCTGGTCCCACGCGGCTCTCTCGCCCGGGGCTTTCGAGAGGTTGATCACGGGAATTTCGCCCACGGCGTCCCTTTCGTTTCGCTGCTCCGTCATGGTCACCGCTGTAGGGTTCGGAACGTGCAACCTTTGCGAACCCTCGTGTTCGGGCTGAACTTTCCCCCGGAGGCTACGGGAATCTCTCCCTATACGGGAGGTCTCGCGTCTGGCCTTGCGGAACGTGGCCATCTCGTGCGCTCTGTGGTGGCCCATCCCCATTATCCGGCCTGGAAGGTCGACGCCGGTTACGGACAGTGGATACGGCAAGAAAATTACAGCGGGGTGGCGGTGCAACGTCTGCGTCACTACGTCCCGAGGCGGCCATCTCCCGTTCCTCGCGCCCTTTCCGAGGTGACATTCGGCCTTCGCCAGATGCTCATTCGGTGGGGTCATCCCGCGTCGATCATTGCGGTTTCACCCGCGTTGTTGTCGTCAGCGCTCGTACGCTTGCGGGCGTTGGCCACCCATCGGCGGACGCCCTTCGTCGTCTGGGTGCAAGACCTCTACGGCCTCGGCGTGCTCGAGACGGGGCAGGGGGGCGGCCTCGCGGCGCGAGCCATTCTCGCTGTGGAGAGATGGCTTTTGAGATCTGCGACGACTGTCGTGGTTATTCACGACCGATTTGCCGACCGTGTTCATGAAGACTTCGGCGTTCCTCGCGAGCGCATCGCCGTAGTTCGCAATTGGTCGCACCTTCCTCCGCTCCCACCGGTTGATGCGGGCGCCGTTCGGCGAGCGTACGGATGGGCCGACGACGAGGTCATCGTGGTGCACGCCGGCAATATGGGCGTCAAACAGGGGCTTCGTTATGTTGTGGAAGCCGGACGGCTTGCGAAGGTGCGCGGAGAGCGTGTGCGATTCATTCTCGTGGGCGACGGCTCTCAGAGAGAAGAACTTAAGGAGCAGATCCAGGATTCTCCAACGACGACGGAACTGATGGCACCGCTCGACAATCGCTCCTTCGGCGACGTCTTGCAGGCAGCTGACGTTCTTCTCGTGAACGAGCTGCCCGGCGTTGCCGAGATGGCAGTGCCCAGCAAACTGACCTCCTACTTCGCGTCTGGACGCCCCGTTCTGGCCGCCACGGATGCCGCCGGGATCACCGCGCAGGAGATAGCGATGGCCGAGGCGGGAATAACGGTCCCTGCGGGTGACGCCGAGGCGATCCTGAGCGGAGCGAAGCGTCTCGCCTCGAGCGGCGAGGAATCCGCTCGGCTCGGGGCAAACGGGAGACGTTACAAGGAGCACCTTCTGGGCGAAACATTCGCGATCGACCAGTTCGATAGTCTTCTCGCGGATCTCACCGCCTCCGCTGCCAAGAAGCATTCCGCTCATCCCAGATCCTCCTGAAGATTGGTTCAAAAACGTGACCAAGCGTGCTTTCATCACTGGCATCACGGGCCAGGATGGGTCCTATCTCGCCGAATTGCTCCTGTCTAAGGGGTACGAGGTTCACGGACTCATCCGACGGGCGTCGACGTTCAACACCCACCGCATCGACCACCTCTATGTCGACTCGCACGACCCGAGTGCGAGGCTTTTCCTCCACTACGGCGACCTGTCTGACGGCGCGCGTCTGGTGACGCTCATGTCTGAGATCAACCCTGACGAGGTCTACAACCTTGCGGCCCAGTCGCATGTGCGCGTCTCGTTCGACGAGCCCGAGCACACGGCCGACACCACCGGCACCGGAACTATTCGCCTGCTCGAAGCGGTGCGTCTCTCCGGTATTCAGACGAAGTTCTACCAGGCCTCCACATCCGAGCTGTATGGCGCCACCCCGCCGCCCCAGAACGAGGAGACTCCGTTCTACCCACGCTCGCCGTATGCAGCGGCGAAGCTCTACAGCTACTGGATCACCAAGAACTATCGCGAGGCGTACGACATGTACGCGGTCAACGGCATTTTGTTCAATCACGAGTCACCCCGCCGTGGCGAGACCTTCGTGACGCGCAAGATCACACGCGCCGTCGCGCGTATCAAGGCCGGCGTTCAGAAGGACCTGTACCTCGGAAACCTCGACTCCGTCCGTGACTGGGGTTACGCGGCCGAGTACGTGGAAGGTATGTGGCGCATGCTGCAGGCCGACACGCCGGAAGACTTCGTGCTTGCCACCGGGGTGGGTTACACGATCAGGGACTTTCTCGAGGTCTCCTTCGG
>JAKOMY010000386.1 GCA_022702225.1 Microbacteriaceae bacterium
CTCACCCGTTCGCCACTGATCCACCAAGCAAGCTTGGCTTCACCGTTCGACTTGCATGTGTTAAGCACGCCGCCAGCGTTCATCCTGAGCCAGGATCAAACTCTCCGTAAAAGAAAAAAACCACAACACCGGGAAAACGATGCCGCAGCGAGTTCGAAACTGACCAAAGAGAAAACATCATTACTGACGAATCCATAATGCCAACCCCCGGAAGGGCTGGTCTTTGATCCAAAGGAATTTCTCGCGATCCGAAGACCGACGAGGAATAAATTGGCATTTGACAAGTGCACGCTGTTGAGTTCTCAAGGAACGGACGCACCCACAGAAACGATCTCTCGACCTACCCGTGAGGCGGTTCACTTCATTTGACCTGCGGACTCGACAACCAGATCAGCGCAATTGAGCTTCGCGAAGAAGCAGTCAGACTGAGTTTGTGTGCCGAGTGGCAGGATCCCAACTGTAGACCAAAGAGCCGAAACTCTCAAGTGTTGGCGTTGGGGGTGGTTCACCGCTTGAGAGGACGCGGGGCCTTTCGGCCGCTCCGCTCTCCCCTGTGGGGCGAACATGTAAGAGCTTACGTGCGACCCCGGGTTCGGTCGAACTCATACGCTTCCCGGGCGTGTCGCGAAGCTCATTCCGCGAAATTCCGCGGAAGTCGGTGGGCTCAGAGGAACCGAGGCGCTCCGCCCCACCCGCCGAGCCACGCTTCGACCGACGGTTCCGCCCGCAGGACGTGCATGCCCTCGATGACGCGAGTGGTCTCTGCGTGCCCCGACCTCGTGCTCCACCGTCTGCTCCTGGCGCGGGCCCGGCGGCTCGTCGCCGACCCGAGGGGCACCCCCTCCGCAGACCGCAGTTGCACTCGTCCCACGTCACCTTCGCCCAGGACGGCGAGTGCATCGCTCAGCGCATCGGGACGCAACACGACCACCGGGTGCTCCAGCTCCACCCTCACGCGCGGGTCCTCGGTGACGGTGGAGCGAACGCGGGGGTCAGCGCGCAGCGCGGCCGCATCCGGGACGGGCGCCATCACGACAGCGGCTCGAGGCAGCGCCGCAAGGAGCGAGTCGGCGCACACGAACGCGGCCGCGGTCGTCGTCACCGGCACGCGTACCTCGATGTCGGGCATCGCGGGGAGGAGACCTCGTGCCGCTGACCCATCGACGGGGATCTTCGTCACCAGCTGAATCGACTGCCGATTGCCCTCGGCCTCGCGCTCGGAGTCCCCCCGGCCCGCCCAGTCCGGGCCGTCGTGCCAGGCGACGGCATCCGGAACATGCGCGAGAACCGCGCCGGCTTGCCAGCACCGGTGCGCCCATTCCCAATCCTCTCCTCCGTACGACGAGAAGGTCTCGTCGAAACCGCCCACCTCGTCGAAGAATGATCGGGAGCAGGCGACGACGGCGCTGATGACATACCGATAGGACCGGTCGTCGGCGAGCAGGAGGTTCTGGCTGCGCTGGTACGCGTCTCGGAGCCAGGCCGGTTCGACGAGTTCCCGTGTGGGACCGCATTCCTCGACCGGGATCTGGGCCGGGACGCCCGCGAAGTCCGCGTGTCGACGGCGCCCCACCGTCACCGCCTCGGACAGGAGTGCGGGAAGACGCGAGATCCGTCGCACGTACTCGGGTTCCGGGCTGGTGTCGGCATCCAAGAAGCAGAGAACATCGCCCGACGCGGCCGCCGCTCCCAGGTTTCGAGCGGCAGCCGCGCGGAAACCGCGGTCCTCCTGACGAACCAGCAGGACGCCCTCTGGGACCGACGGCGCCTCGGGAGAGCCGTCGTCGGCGACGATGATCTCGAGACGGTTGCGCGGGTGATCCTGTCGGCGGAGAGCCTCGAGGGTGCGGGCGAGTTCCGCCGGCTGAGCGTAATGGGTGACGATGACGCTCACGCGCGGCGGTTGGGGCTCGAGGTGTGCGACCAGGTCCCAGCGGTTGCCCGGCACCCATGGCATCCGGTCGTTCCAGGGGGTGTCCCCCGTCATGACGTGACCTCGCTCCACCAGCGGAGGTACGCGCGGGCGGCGTCAGCGCGTCCGAAAGGCACAGGGTGCTGGCCGTGCCACGTGGAGGGTGCGTCGTCACGGGCGGCTGAGATCGCTGCCGCGAGGGCGTCCGGCTCGACGAGGGTCACGGTGCCGGGCCGGAGCGCGGCCATCTCGTCGTTGTAGCGGTTGCGGACGGCGAGAGGACGGCGTCCCCAGCCGATCCACGAGGCCAGAGAGCCCGACGCCGAGACATGACGGTGCGCGATCACCGGGACGGCGATGCGACGCACCCGGTCGGCCATCTCGGCGTCGTCGAGCCACCCGGTCACTTCCACCGACACCCCCCGCGCGCCGGCGCGTCGCGCGAAGGCATCGAGATCGCCCGCGTGGCCGTCGGAGGCGCGTCCGAGCACGGTCAGTCGCGTCAGCCCCGCGGTGGCAGCGGCTTCGAGCGCCTCGTCATGACCCTTGCCGGGGTAGAAGTATCCGAGGACGCCGACGGAGTCGTCGACCTCCGGCGTTGCGAGCGGCACGGCCACGGAATCGACCGGGAGAGGCACGACGGCGACCGGGCCGTCGAAGACGCCCTCTTCGCGCAGCAGTTCGCGCTCATGGGCGCTGTTGACGACGACCCCGCGGGACGCCTCGGTCACCGCCCGATAGAAGGCTCGGCGCCGCGGGCGGTTGCGTTCGCCGTCGGATTCCTGCGGCACGTCGTGCAGCGTCACGGTGAGCGGATGCCGGGCGGCGAGGCCCGTGAGCGCGTGCGTCGCCTCCTCGGGCGATGCTCCCCACAGGCGGTCGGTGACGTGAGCGTGCACCGGCGTCCCCTCGGGGAGGGCGGCGAGAGCATCGACGGTCGTGATCCGCGCGTGCGGCTCCGCCGCCACGACTTCGGCCGCGATCTGCCGGGCGTAGACCGCGACACCGTGCGGGCCGGGATGGACGAGGAGCACCGGGAGGGTGGCATCCGGGATCGAGATCTTCGAACTCATGCGGCGGCGCTCCAGGTGCGCAGCAGCGGGGCCATACGGTCGACGACGGCTGCGAGAAGGGCGGGACGTTTCGCGTAATAGGCGAGGTGGGCGCGGCGCACGGCGTCGGCCGAGACGGTCTCGCCGGCCACGATCCATTCGGGGCGAGGTGCGGCGTCGAGGTTCCACGCGTCGACGACCCACGATTCGAGGGGCGCGCGCACCGAAGCGAGGATCGGCCGCCCCGGGTCGACGACGCGTCCGGGCGAGCCCAGTGCCTCGACGATGCGCTCCCCCAGGGGCAGGAAGAGGGCGTTGCCGGGGTGATTGACCGTGCGCGCGAGGTCCTCGACGACGGGAGAGAAGAGGTCGGATGCCGCGACGTCGAGGCCGAGGGCCTCGCGGCGACGCAGTTCCGCAACGGAGGCGTCGGCCAGAGCGCGAACCGCCGAGGCGGGAAGGTGCGCGGGCACGCTCAGCCCGGCCGCTTGCGCAACCGTGCGGACGTCGTGATAGGCCACCAGGGGCGGGTCCTCGGGGAACGCGGGGAGTCGGAGCACCGCCTGGAACGGGTGCAGACCCGCAAAGCGAACAGCGGGAACGAGCACCACGCGGGCGCCGGAAGGAAGCGAAGCCCGCAACTGCGCGGTGCCGAGCGGGAGGCCGCGGTAGTCGTCGCGGATGGGCTGCGACACGAGGAAGGACGCCCCCGCGAGCAGAGCGTGCAGACGGGACGCGTCGTCGGCGTCGAGCTCGTGCACGGCGGGGATCCGCACGGCCGGCAGCTGTTCGGAGGCGATGACGAGCCGCAGGGACTCGGCCTGGCAGTTGCCGACGACGACGCCGTAGCCGTCGGGGGCGGGTGCGTCGCCGAAGAACTCGGCGTAGTGGACGCGACGCGCTATCACCGCGTCGCCGTGGTCCGCAAGGCTTGTCGCGCCTGCCCTCTCCGCACCCATGATGTGAACGTATCCGTCGGTGTCGTCGTCGTCCCAACCGCCCCGTTGCATTGCGATGTGCCTGGCGATGCGGTACGCGCACCGTCACGCACGCAATCACGAGGAGGAGAGAAGATCGTCGTCACCGTCGTCCCCCCGTTTCGGGTCGCCGCCGTTCCCTCAGCGCACCCCTATGTCACCGCCATCGCGGATCCCGAGGGCGTTCGGCTACTCGCCGACCCGCCTCCGCCGGGCGCTCCGGCCGGGCAGTGGTGGCCGCCGCAGGTGCTGCTGCCGGCGTGGCTCGAGGCGAATGCGGCGGACTTCGATCTGGTCCACGTGCATTTCGGGATCGAGTCGTACAGCCCGGCGGAACTCGAGGACACGGTCGCGATGCTCCGACGCCTGCGTCGGCCGCTGGTCTACACGGTCCACGACCTGGAGAACCCGCAGCTGAGCACGCAGGACGATCACCGCGCATCGCTCGCCGTGCTCGCGGCGGCCGCGGACGAACTGATCACCCTCACCGCCACGGCCGACGCCGAGGTGCGAGAGATGACCCACCGCGCCACGACCGTGATCGCCCACCCCACCCTGCTCGGCGACGACCCGCGTCCCACGGGATCGGCCCACGACGTCACCCTCGTCGGCGTCCACCTTCGCGATCTGCGGCCCAACATCGACGGGGTCGGCACCACCGCCACGCTCGTCCGCGCCGTCGCCGACCTGCGCGCCCAGGGCGCGCGCGTCGAGGCCGTCGTGCGGATGAACGACCGGGTCCGCGACGAGGAGGCCGCGGCATCCATCGATCTGCTCGCCTCGAGCACCGACGGAGTGCGCGTCGAGCGCGGAGCCCGACTCGACGACGACGAACTCGCCCGGTGGCTCGCGGACCTCGACGCGTGCGTCCTCCCGTACCGCCACGGCACCCAGTCGGGGTGGGCGGAGCTCTGCTACGACCTGGCCGTGCCGGTGATCGCCACGCGCATCGGGCACATCGCCGCGCAGCATCCCGGCGACTTCCACGCCTTCGACGTGGGCGAACCGGTGTCGCTCGCGCGGGCGATCGTGGATGCCACGGACGAGTCGTGGTCGCGGCCCGGTTCGCCCCGTCGTGAGGCCGAGGTCGAGCGCCGCCGGGCAGAGCGTACGGAGCAGCTCGCACAGGTCCGCGACGCGCACCTCGAGGTGTATCGCCGCGTCATCACCGCCGAGGTCGCCGCGTGATCCGCGGACAGCGACCGCTGCGGGTGCTCGTGGTCGCACCGTCGCGCTACCCGCTTCGACAGCCGCACGCGGGGGGCCTGGAGGCGACCGTCTGGGACCGCGTGCGCTGGCTGCGCGCCCGGGGGCACGACGTCACGCTGTGCGCGGCCGAGGGCTCCGACTTCCTCGACGAGGTGCCCGAGTTCCAGCTGCCGACGCCGGAGTGGACGCGCCCGGAGCACACCTCCGACACCGAGTACCCGCTGGGTTACGCGGCCGCCGTCGACGGCGCCTTCGACGCCGCCCGCGACCGATTGATCGCCGACCGCCACCTCTACGACGTCGTCGACAACCACAGCCTGCATCCGGCTCCCATCCGCTGGAGCCTCGAGGCGGACATCCCCGTCATCACGACTCTGCACACCCCGCCGCTCGAGCCCCTGCTCGAGGCGGCCGCCGACGTGGCCGAAGCCTCTCACCGCTTCCTCGCCGTGAGCCAGGCGACCGCGCGTGCCTGGTCGGTCGAGGGCGTGGACGCTTTCGTCTTTCCGAATGGCATCGACACCGATCAATGGACGTGCGGTGGCGGCGGCCCCTCGTGGGTCTGGTCCGGCCGGGTCGTTCCCGAGAAGGCCCCCCACCTCGCCATCGAGGCGGCGCGCGAGGCCGGGGCGCACATCGTCCTCGCCGGGCGCATCGGCGACGTCGATTACTTCGAGCAGGAGATCGTCCCCCGCCTGGGCGTGCACGCCCGCTACGTCGGGCCGCTGCGCCAGCCCGACCTCTGCCGCCTGGTCGGATCCTCGGCCGTCGCTCTGGTGACGCCGATGTGGGAGGAGCCCTTCGGGCTCGTCATCGCCGAGGCACTGGCCACGGGCACGCCGGTGGCGGCCTTCGACATCGGCGGGGTCTCCGAGGTACTGGCCGGCATGCCGGGTTCTGCCGTGGTCACGCCGGGAGACGTCGTCGCCCTCGCGCGGGCCGCCTCGAGCCTCGCCGCCGACAGCACCCGCGACCCGCTCTCGCGCGCGCGGACGCGACAGGCGGCCGTGGACCAGCACTCCCTCGCCCAGCGCTACCGCGAGGTCGAACGCGTGCTCGCGCACGTCGCGCAGCCTGCGATCGCCCGGCGGGTGCCGGCGGTGTCGTGGTGATCGGCTGGTACGTCCACCATCACGGCTACGGCCACGTCGCACGGTTCCTCGCCGTGACCCCGCATCTGCGCACACCCGTCGTCGCCTTCTCGTCGATGCCGCGCCCGGCCGGGCTCGCCGCCGACGTGGACTGGATCCGACTCCCCCCGGATGCCGACGACTACACGCGACCGGACGGCTCCCCCGCCGATCCCCGCGACGCAGACCCCACCGTGCGCGGACACCTGCACTGGGCGCCGCTGGACCACCCGGGGCACCGCGCCCGGCTGGCATCGATCGCCTCGATCGCCGCGGAGCGCTCGCTGACCGCCTTCGTCGTCGACGTCAGCGTCGAGGTGGTCGTGTTCGCACGACTGCTGGGGCTTCGGACCCTCGCGATGACGCAGCCCGGGGCGCGCACCGACGCGCCGCACGCCCTGGCGTACGACCTCGCCGACGGCATCCTGGCGCCCTGGGCACGCGGCGCCGTCTCGGCCGAGGCCCTCGGAGCGCGCGCCGACCGCGTGGTCTGGACCGGTGGGATCTCCCGCTTCGACGGCCGGGAGCGCGTCGGGGCGCGGGACGAGCGCTCGGTGCTGCTGCTGGGGCGCGTCCTCGACGACGACGTCCGCGAGGACCTCTCGCGTCGCCTGCGGGCCCGCGGATGGGCTGTCACCTCGGCCGGACACGACGCGGCCTCTCGCATCGACGACCCGTGGCCGCTGCTGACCCGCAGCACGGTCGTGGTGAGCGCGGCCGGGCAGAACAGCGTCGCGGACCTCGCAGCCGCCGACGCCCGCGCCGTGGTCCTCGCCCAGGATCGACCGTTCGGCGAGCAGCACGACACGGCGGAGGCGCTCGAGCGTTGGGGGCTCGCCCGTCGCGCCGACAGCCGCACGGACGCCGCCACCCTGGTCGATCTCGTCGAGCGCGCCGCCCAGGACGCCCCCGAGTGGTCACGGTGGCAGACCGCAGGGGCGGCCGGTCGCATGGCTGCGGCCATCGACGCGGTGCACACGTGAAGACCGCGGTCCTGACCGTCGCCTCGCGCGCCCGACGCGAGCATCTCGAACGCCAGCGACGGGTGCTCGCGGAGGTGGCCGACGACATCGTGCGCGTCGAGGTCTGGCTCGACGAGACGCCGCCGACGCAGACTCCGGATGCCGGCACCCTCGCGATGCACGTGCCGCCCGGGCCCCACGGACTCCGGGTCGGCGAAGGCCGCAACCGCGCTGCCGCTGCGGCGATCGACGCCGGTGCCGAACTGCTCGTCTTCCTCGACGTGGACTGCCTCCCCGGAGCCGACCTGCTCCCCGCCTATCGTGCGGCGGCCGCGCGCCATCCCGACGCCGTGCTCTCCGGGTCGGTCACCTACCTGAGCAGCGTGCAGCGACCGGAAACGGCATCCGATCTGCCCTTCCTCACCCGTCCCCACCGCGCCCGCCCGGCCCTGAAGCCCGGGACGACCCGCAGAGCCGCCCCGGGCGAGTTCGATCTCTTCTGGTCGCTGTCGTTCGCCGTCACGCCCGCGAGCTGGGCACGCATCGGGGGGTTCCACCCCGGCTACGAGGGATACGGCGCAGAGGACACCGATCTCGCCTGGACCGCGCGCGCGAACGGCGTCGACATGTTCTGGGTGGGCGGCGCGGATGCCTACCACCAGTGGCATCCGGTGTCTTCTCCGCCGTGGCAGCACCTCGACGACATCCTCCGCAACGGGGCCACGTTCCACGATCGGTGGGGCGTCTGGCCGATGGGCGGGTGGCTCGAGGCGTTCGCGGCGGCGGGGGCGATCGAACGCCGCGGATCCGACTGGGTCCGGGTGCGCTGACGGCGATGTCGGGCGCGCACACGACGCCCGCAACCCCCCGGAGACCGACCACCCCATCCGGATAGCGTCGGAGGGCACCGGTGCCGACCCGCCGGGCCGAGGAGAACCCATGCCCGCGTGGACCGAGCACGTCTTGTGGTGGCACCTCTACCCGCTGGGATTCGTCGGCGCACCGATCCGCGACGGCGCGGATGCCGATGCCGCCCCGGTGCACCGCCTGGAGCGTCTCGAGCCGTGGCTCGACCACGTCATCGAGCTCGGCTTGAACGGTCTGCTGCTCGGACCCGTGTTCGCGTCGGAGACGCACGGCTACGACACCGTCGATCACTTCCGCATCGACCCGCGGCTCGGCGACGACCGCGACTTCGACCGACTCGTCTCGGCGGCACGGGAGCGCGGCATCCGGATCCTGCTCGACGGGGTCTTCCATCACGTCGGGCGCACGCACCCGGCGTTCCGCGACCAGACGCAGGACGGTGCGGGCCTGTTCCGTGGACGGTGGGTCGACGGTCGCTTCGAGGCCGAGGTCTTCGAGGGGCACGACGCGCTGGTGGCGCTCGATCACACCTCGCCCGCCGCGGCCGATCTCGTGGTCGAGGTCATGAACCATTGGCTCGAGCGCGGGATCGACGGGTGGAGGTTGGATGCCGCCTACGCGGTGCCGTCGTCGTTCTGGGCCCGAGTCCTGCCGCGCGTACGCGAACGGTTCCCCCAGGCGTGGTTCGTCGGCGAGGTCATCCACGGCGACGGGCCGGACATCGTCCGCGAGTCGAGCATGGATTCGCTCACGCAATACGAGCTGTGGCAGGGCATCTGGCACGGGATCTCGGACGGCAACCTCTTCGAACTCAGCCATGCCATCGAGCGACACGACGAGCTGCTCGCCACCTACGCGCCGCAGACCTTCGTCGGCAACCACGACGTCACGCGCATCGCCTCGGCGGTCGGCGCGGAGCTCGTGCCGCACGCTCTCGCGGTGCTCTTCACGGTCGCGGGCACGCCCTCGGTGTACGCCGGAGACGAGTTCGGGTGGACCGGGGTGAAGGAGCAGCGGCTCGGCGGCGACGACGCGGTGCGCCCGGAGTTCCCCGCTCGGCCCGCGGACGTGCAG
>JAKOMY010000095.1 GCA_022702225.1 Microbacteriaceae bacterium
GGGCAGCCGTCGACGTCGATGCGCACCTGCGAGGTGGCGTTGCCGCACGCGCCGCACCGCAGTCCGCGAACGACGCCCACCGTGCCGAAGCCCGGGCATCCGCACCCCGGACACAGGCGGTTCAGCCGGGCCGCGAGCAGCCACGACAGGCGTCGCAGCACCCGTCGCCGGGTCGGGTTCATGTGCGCGCGCAGGTCGGGCTCGAGCTCGACGGGGCCGCGGCGCAGCAGAGCGTCGATGACCGCGGCATCCTGAATCCCTTTATGCATCCCGGTGTCGGTGCGCGCGACGACGGCTTGATGGGGAAAGCCCGCGCGAGCGAGGTAGCGCCGCACCTCGCTCTCGGTACGCACGACACGTGCCGGGGCGACGTGCGTGTGCTGGCGGAGGCCGTGGCGCACGCGGATACCGCGTTCGACATCGACGAAGACGGCGAGCTCCTCGTGCACCATGGGGCCGAAGCCCCCGAGTGCCGGGGCGTACGACGCCTCGGTCGCGAGCCCCGTGGAGGTACCGAGCTCGAGAGCGGCGGCCCGCGCCTTGGACGTGGCCGCCTGTTCGGGGGTGCCCGCCCTCGGCACGTCTCGGGTGAACGTGCCGAGGGAGTCTGTGTCGAGCTGCACCGTCGGGCTGACACCCGCGCCGAGCCACCGGGCGAAGGCCGGGGCGAACGCGGTCTCTTTCCCGTGCAGGGTACCCATGGCGGTCGTGTGGCCGACGTACGGCGACCCCGCTCGACTCGTCGCGGCGCACATCAGGCGAAGTAGTCCGCGCGGCTGACCGAGGTCGGCGAGACGAACATCACGCCGGAGGCGTGGTCGAGGACGGGGCGGATGCCGGCGACGATCGCGTCCGCCTTCTCGGGTGCCACGACGGTGACGAGCAGCGTCAGGGTGTCGTGGTCGTTGAAGAGCAGGCGGCCGCCGCGGGGGCCGTGGTGGCCCACGCCGGCCACGCCGGTGATCGCGGTGTAGCCGCGGGCACCCAACGACTGCATGAGGGCGGACACCTCGGCGACGTCGTCGCTCGCGACGACCACCTCGATCTTGGTCATCGGGGTCAGCTCGGACAGGCTCATCAGCGGATCTCCTTCGTGGTGGTTTCTTCGTGGACGGCGGGGAGGCCGGAGTGGTCGTGGGCGTCGAGGTCGTCCGCCTGCCAGCCGTAGCGACCCCACCGCATCCAGCGGGCGCTGTCGTGCTCGCGGACGCGGAGGGTGATCCAGCGGTTGGTGACCAGGGTGCGGACGGCCTCGGAGGCGTCGATGATGTCGTTCACCCGAGCGAGCGGGGCCTCGACGAACACCTGAAGTCGGATCGGTTCGTGCCGGGACGCGCGGCCGACGCCCACCGACTGCCAGGGCAGCCCGAGGCGCAGGTCGCCGCCGTATCCGGAGAGCACGCCGACGGTGCCGACGACGTTGTGCAAGGGCTTGGGCCCGGCGCCGAAGCGATCGGGAGCCACCGTCGAGGCCGAGTACTGGGCGTTGATCCACTGCGCCACGATCATCGGCGCCGTCAGGATCGTCTCGAGTCCCGCGCCGTCGGGGTCGGCGGCCGCGTCATAGCTGTGCAGGAAGGCGCGGCGACCGAGGTCGGCGCCCGCGGTGATCGCGCGCGGCCCCACGATGAAGGCGGCGTTGCCCACCAGGCCCCACTCGGGGTACGCCTCGGCCCAGTCCGCGGACCGGCGCTCGGTGTCGCGAATCGCGCCGTGCCGCCCGCCCGCGCCGGGCAGGCCGGCGCTGCGGTCGGCCGTGTTGGCGGCGCGTGCGGCCTCGAGCCGCCGGGTCAGCTCCAGCACGACGGTCTCGTGCGTGGCCGGGATGGCCCAGGGCTCGAGCACGGTGACCTCGTCGGTCACGGTGTCCATCTGCGCCGCGACGAAGAGCGTGTCGGCCGGTATCGAGACGCCGCGACCGGCGAGGGCGGCGCGCGTCTCGGGGTCGTTGAAGATCATGGCCGCCGCCCGGGCGTTGGGCTCGCCCTCGTGTCCGCCGCACGCGCCGCACTGCAGCGATGAGGCGAAGGGGTTGTTCGTCACCGAGGCGCCGTGCCCCGTCAGCAGAACGATGGGCGCGAAGCCGTCGACGAGGCCCATCATCCGCAGCGCCGTCTCGGCGTAGAGCACGCGCTCTTCGAGGGTGAAGACGACGTTCGCGTCGACGTGCGTCGACGGCTTCGCAGGGCGCATCCGCGACACCAGTGCCCGCCAGGCCTCGGGAGCGAGCGTCCGCGCCGCGCTCGCCGCGCCGAGCACCCATCCGGCGGTCTCGGCGAATGCGTACGGTGCGACGGCGGACTCTTTGAGCGCGTCGATCGTGGCATCCCGTTCCACGCTCGCCGCGTGCTGCCGCCTCCAGCGCGCGATCGCGTCGCGCTCCACGGACGACTCGGTGATGGCGACGCGGGGCGTGAGGAGCACCGGGCACGAGGCCACCTCGGCGGAGCCGTCGGCGGGACGGAACGAGATGGGGGCGGCGAAGAAGCCCGCGAAGCCGAGCGTCTCGACCTCGCCGGCGGCTTCGAGGTGCCGCCGGAAACTCTCCGACCGCGTGTCGATGCAGAAGACCGCCTGCGCGAGCGGCCGCTGGGTCCGAGCGCTCGGGCGAAGTACCGGCGCGGTCGCCGGGGCGAGCTCGCGCGCGATGCCCCTCTCGAATGCCTCCTGCCAGACGGCGAGCCGCGTCACGGGCTCGATGAGAGAGAGGACGGGTCGCAGGGCGGTGCGCACCTCGCCGTCGTTCGAGTCGACGCCGAGGGCGAGAGCGACGGCGCCGATGCGGGCGGTGTCGTCGACCGCGGACTCCTCGCTGACAGCTCCGGTCGGGAGGGAGGCGTCTGAGGGCAGCAGCAACCGTTCGAGCGTCGCGCGGATGGCGACGAGCGCGGTCAGGTCGATACCGGTCGTCGCGCTGTGTCGGACGAGGGCGGCCCACCCCGGCAGCGCGAGCACGTGCGCCCGCAGGAAGGACTCCGCCGCGGGCCCGTCGAGCTTCCACCGGGCGAGCGCTTCGCCGATGGCCCCGGCCGGGTCGTCGGAGCAGTTCCGGATGCCGCTGCGTACCCGCCGCGACAGGGTCGGGTCGAGCGCGGCCAGGCGCCGCCAGGCCGTCCACATGCTCTCCCCCTTCATCGACCGCGACCAGGGCGCGGTTCCGAGCGAGGTGGCGAGCCAGCGCGCGGTGAGGTCGTCGATTCGCGCGTGGATGCGTGGCGACAGACGCGCCGCCGGCGTCGGGTGCGGGGAGGGCGCCGTCATGGGAGGAGTGACGAGCAGATCATGTCCGAGCACTTCGCCGACCGTGGTGGCCAGGCCGCCGATGCGCAGGACGCGGGGCGATCCCGCCTCGGACACGGTGAACCGCAGGGCCGCATGGAGGTCGGCGGGCGAGATCCGTCCCTGCGCGTGCAGGTCGCGAAAGCGCTGCTCGGGAAGGGACAACAGGATGCCGTGATCTCCGGCGATCCGTCCCATCGCCTCCTCCCAGTCGAGGCTCTCGTAGCCGGCCACGGGGTTGCGGGCGATGAAGGTCTCGAGTGGGAAGTGCGGCGAGATGCTGCGACCGGCGGCGGCGATCCAGCCCCGGATGACGGCGGGCGAGGGAGGGGAGGCGAGGGCGGTCATCAGAATCTCCGGTACTCGAGGGGGCCGTCGGCGGGCGCCGGGGTCCAGGGCGTGTCGGTGCGGGGTGCGGCCGGGGGCAGGGGAGGTCGGCCCCACGCGAAGGCGAAGGCGAAGAGGCGGTCAGCGAGCGGACCGGAGCTTCGCGCGACGAGGCCCGAGGCGGCGGCGATCGCGAAGACCGCGATGGCGAGTACTGCGGGTGCGGGTGCGGCGGCGATGACGGGGGTGAGCGCTTCGGCGGCGGGGAAGACCACCGCCAGGTAGGCGGCGGTCAGCGCGGCGAGAGCACCGACGAGAGCCGCACGGGTGGCGGCCGGCGCCGAGCTCGCACCGATCCGCGCGCCGGCGATCGTCGCGGTGGCCCACGCGAAGAGCAGGAGCACCGCTGCGCTGTGGGTCATCGCCCCGGATGCCGCCAACGCCGCCGCCCCGGTCAGGAGCACGACCGCGCTGCCGATGATCGCGCCGCCGCGCGACGGGGCGGGGTGCGCGATGGCTCGGGCCTTGAGCGCGTGCTCGACCGCGGATCCGGCACCGAGGAACAGGCTCGCCTTGTAGAGCGCGTGGCCGATGGCGTGGACCAGGGCGACCCCGAAGGCCCCGAGCCCGCAGGCCAGGAGCAGGAAGCCCATCTGTGCGGCGGTGGATTGCACGAGGCGGCCCTTCACGTCGGGGCGGGTGAGCATGGCGAGGGTCGCGACGATCATCGTGATCCCGCCGGCGGCGGCCACCGCCCAGGGGCCGACGGTGGAGGGCACCGCGGCGTAGCGCAGCAGAAGCAGAGCGCCCGCGTTCACAAAGCCCGCATGCAGGAGCGCCGAGACCGGGGTGGTCGTCGCGGCGGTCGCGGGGAGCCATCCGTGCAGGGGGAAGGAGCCCGCGCGGGCCACGGCCGCGACCGCTACCAGTGCGCTCACGACCGCCGCCGAGGAGTCGTCGAGGCTACCGAGGGCTGCGAGCGAGACGGAGCCGGTCGACGCCACCGCCACGACGACGGCTGCCCACAGGGCCGCGTCTGCGAGCAGCAGCGTCACGGCGCTGCGCACCACCGCC
>JAKOMY010000003.1 GCA_022702225.1 Microbacteriaceae bacterium
CCGAGGCCGCCGCGGTCGTCGAGCGGATGGAGAAGCTCGCCACCCGTCGTCACGCGCTCCTGCCCGCCTCTGAGGGCGACAGCGAGACGACCGAGGTCACCGCCGGCAGCACCTTCTCGGCGGTGCGTGAACTGCTCACCTCTCGCGTCTACCTGCGGCGTCTCCTCGTCATCGGCATGGCATGGCTGCTGGGCTACATCACCCTCTACGCCTTCGCCGGAGCGTTCACCTCGGTGCTCGTGCGGCAGGGATACGCCCCGGCCGAGGCCGGCATCGTCAGCGCCGTGGGGCTGACCGGCTTCGTCCTGGCGGCGATCGTCGCCCGCTCGGTGGTCGACCGCGTCGAACGCAAGTGGTGGATGCTCATCGGCGGCGTGATCACCGTCGTCGGCGCCCTCATCGTTGTGGGCGGCGGCGGGGCGACCGCGGCCACCTTCCTGGGCGCCGTCGTGGTGTTCTTCGGTCAGAACATCTGGGTTCCCGCCCAGTACGCCCTGACGGCCGAGAGCTTCCCGACCCGCTTCCGCACGACGGCCTACGCGCTGGCCGACAGCATCGGTCACGTCGGCGCCGGACTCGGAGTGTTCCTCCTCGTGGGCGTCTTCTCGCAGTTCCCGCTGCTGGGGTCTCTGCTGGGACTCATCGCCTTCCTGATCGTCGGCGCGCTGGTCAACCTCCTGGCTCCGCGCACCCGCAACCGCTCGCTGGAGGAGATCTCGGCATGACGGCGATCGCTGCCGAGATCGGCATGTGGACCGAGCGGACCGACGACGACGCGCTGGCTCGCCAACAGTCCGACGCCGGACCGCAGGCGTTCCCCCTCGCCGTCAAAGCGAACATCGCCGCTCGCGGGCTGCGCCGTTCGGTCGGCTGCCGGGTGCTCGATGTCGCAGCAGAAGAGGCCGACGCTCCCGTGGTGGCGGCCTTCCGCCACCACGGCGCGGTCGTGGTCGGCATGGCGAACATGCACGAGCTGGCGCTCGGGGTGACCTCCGACAACGCCGCGTACGGTCCCGCTCGCGTCCCCACCGCCCCGCACCTGTCCGCCGGGGGGTCGTCGGGAGGGAGCGCGGCCGCGGTCGCCGCGGGAATCGTTCCCCTGGCGCTCGGTACCGACACGGGGGGTTCGGTCTCGATCCCCGCCAGTCACTGCGGAGTGGTGGGATTCCGCCCCAGCACCGGACGGTGGCCGACCGCGGGGATCGCGGGGCTGTCCTGGACGCGAGACACCCCCGGTGTGTTCGCCTCGACGGTGGATGCCGTCTCCCGCGCCGACCACTGGGTCACCGGTCGTGCGGCGGCACCGTCGCCGGAGCGCGTGCGGCTCGGCGTGCCGCGCGCCTTCCTCGAGGATCTGGACCCGCGGACGGAGGAGGCGTTCCGCCGCACGCTGCGCGAGTGGGGTGCGCAGGCCGACATCGTCGACATCGACCTGTCGGGCGTCCTCGCGACCACGCGTCGCGTCGAGCCCCTCGTCGTGGGTTGGGAGGCACCGCGCGAGCTGGCGGTCGTGGCCGCTCGCGTCCTCGGCCTCCCGCCCGCCGAGGCTTTCGCCGCCCTGCACCGAGGGGTCGAGACGGCCGATGTGACGGCATTCCTCGACGGGATCGTCGAGCGGCCGGTGACGGCCGACGCCTACGCGTCGGCGCTGTCCCTGGTCGTCGAGGCGCGTCATCGCGCGACGGCCGTGATGGATCGTGAGGGCGTCGACGCGCTCGTCTTCCCGACGACGCCGGCCCCGGCACCGCCGTCCGAAGGGGGTCCGACCATCGCCCATCGGGGGCGGGAGGTCTCGGTGTTCGAGCTCTACACGCGTCACACGGGGCCCGGTACCGTCCTCGGTGCCCCCATGGTGACGCTGCCCGTGTCGGTCGTGGGCGCGCCCATCGGGATCACCGTCCAGGGTCGTCGGTTCGACGACGCCGGGGTGCTCGGCGTCGCGCGCCTCTTGGAGGACGCCCTGTCCGAGCCGTCGTCGACGGTGCGCGGGACGATTCGCTAGTCACCCGCCCGGTCTCGTGGGTCGACCGGGCGGTCGTCGCGCTCGACACCGGGAAGACGCCGCAGGGGCCCCATCACCATCGACGGGGCCCCTGCTCTGCGCTCTGCATCGCGCGTGGGTCCGGGTCAGACGGCGACGGACTCCTCGCCCACCGTCTCGCGGGGAGCGCGTCCCGTCCCTGCCCGTGAGCGGAAGGTGAGTCCTGCCACGAGAGCGCCGACGAGCACGGCGGCGGCGAGGATGGCGTACATCACCTGAGGCGCGGACAGCAGGGCCGGGGTCCAGAGGGCGAGCGCGGCGGCGACGACGCGGGCGGCGGCGATGATGGCGCCCTGCGCCGAGGACCGAAGGAGCGTGGGGAAGGACTCCTGCGTCCACACCTTCATGATGCCCTCGAAGGCGAACGCGCTGCCGAACCCGAAGAGCAGTTGCGCGATCAGCACCGTCACCAGCGTGAATCCGAAGACCGCCGGGACCGCGAAAGCGGCGGTGAGGCTCACGACGCCGAGGCTGAAGAACAGCATGCGACGGCGTCCGTCGACGATGCGCATGAACCACACGGCGAGCGCGATGGAGATGGGCAGCGTGAGCAGCGAGATGAGCGAGCTCTGCTGCACCGTGAGGCCGACGACGTTGACGTTGACGTAGGTGCCGAACTGTCCCTTCGTGTTGGCGGCGAGGTTCGTCAGCGAGTAGAAGACGAGCAGGCTCACGAAGGCGACGAGAAGATCCTTGCGCCGGAAGATGTCGCTGATGCGAGCGGCTCGGGCGCGATAGCTCGTCGCGCCGGCCTCGCGCTCCGTCCGCGCCGCCTTCCACTCGCTCGACTCGGGCAGGCGCACGCGCAGGAGGAGGACGACGAGCGCGGCCAGGGCGACGTGTCCGAAGACGATCTGCCCACCGAGAGCGCCCATGCCGCCGATGACGAGCTGCAGAGCGTAGGTCGCGATGATGCCCGTGTACCAGAGCACCTGCGAGAGTCCGACCAGCTTGCCGCGGTTGGAGTCGTCCGACGCTTCCGAGATCGTGGCGAGCGACACCGGAAGGTCGGCGCCGCAGCCCAGGCCGACCGCGATGACGCCGATCAGCATGAGGACGAAGCTGGGCGAGAAGACCAGCCCGGTCGCCCCCACGAAGATCAGCATCATCGTCGCGAGGAAGACCGCTCGTCGACCGAATCGGTCTCCGAGGCGACCTCCGACGAGCGCACCCGCCGCGATCGAGAGCGTCAGGGCTGAGGAGAGGACCCCGATGTCGGAGGGCCCGACGATCCCGGCCCCCTGGTAGAGCACGAGAGCTGTACCCGTGCCCACGATCGCGGCCGCGTCGATGTACGACGCCATGCCGGCGATCGAGGCGACCCGCCAGGGTGCCGGTGTGCTGCGGACCATCGCTTCTTCTCCTTTGAATAGCTGTGACGACCTCTTAGTAACGTCGATTGGTGACGATATAGTGTCTTGAGGGCATTACACAAGCTCTTCGCAACAAGATCGGAGTTGATCGTGTCGATTGAGCATTTGCGCTCGCAGCTGGTCGCGCCACCCCTCGGCGCGTGGCCCGACGTCCGGTGGTGGCTCGCGGGCGGGGCCCACACCGATGAGACCCTCCGCCGCGAGGTCGCCGACATGCGCGCCGCCGGTTACGGCGGCGTGGAGTTCCTCGCCATGGAGGAACAGGGCGTCGACGACGCCCGCTACGGATGGGGCTCCGAGGAATGGACGCGCAGCTCGCATTCGGTCGTCGAGTACGCCAATGCGCACGGCATGTCGGTGTCTTTCACGTCGGGGACGAACTGGGCCCACGCCAACCTCCCCGACCTGGCGCCCGGCGATCCCGCCGCGTCGCAGGAGCTCGACGCGTCGGTCGAGGTGGTCGAGGCGACGGGGCGGCGAGGCCCCCTTCGCCGGTCCGTCATCGTCGACGGGCCGGATGCCGGACGGGAGCCGCCCGTGCAGTCGTTCGTCGCGGCGGTGGCGGCGCGCGCCTCGGCCCGGACGGAGCGCGGATGGTCGCTGGACCTCGACTCGGTGACCGACCTGACCGCCGAGGTGCGCGACGGAGATCTCGCCTGGTGCGCCCCCGACGACGGGGAATGGATCCTCTTCGCCTTCTGGATGCACGGCACGGGCCAGACCGCCCAACCGTCGGTGGGCGTCAACCACGCGGTGAACTACGTCGATGCCGACGGCTTCGCCGCGGTGATGAGGTACTGGGACGCGGAGATCCTCACCCCTGCGATGCGGGCAGCGCTCGCGGAGAATCCTCGCCCGCAGATGTACATGGACTCCCTGGAGCTGCGCACGTACGGGTGGGGCGGGCTGCTGTGGGGGCACTCGTTCGTGGAGGAGTTCCGTCGCCGGCGAGGGTACGACGTACGCCCGTGGTTGCCCTTCCTCGTCCGCACGAATGCGCTCATGGCGGTGCACACCGTGCCGCGCAACGAACCGACCCTCCCCGCGATCGCGGTCGAGGAGGTGCGTCACGACTACGCGGAGACGCTCACCGATCTGTACATCGAGAACGTCCTCCGTCCGTTCCGCCGCTTCCTCAATGATCGCGGGATGCAGCTGCGCGCCGAGATCTCGTACGGTGCACCGTATGAACTGACGCGGCCCGGCCCGGAGGTCGACGGGATCGAGACCGAGTCCCTCGAGTTCGGTTCGCAGATCGACGGCTACCGCCTGCTGTCGGCGCCGGCTCACCTGTTCGGACGGGTGTTCTCGTCCGAGACCGGCGCGACGACGAAGAATCACGTCCTGGACCACCGCTTCTACGACCAGATCATCGCCACCCAGCTCGCCGCCGGCGTGACGCGGACGGTCATGCACGGCTGGTCGAGTCCTGCCGGTCCCGCGGAGCACACCGCGTGGCCCGGCCACGAGGGCATGTGGCCGGCGTTCTCCGAGCGCTTCGACACGCGGCAACCGTCGACGGAGTTCTCTGCGCTGTGGGCGGAGGCGCTCGCGCGCGTGCAGCACGTGCTCGGACGGGGGAAGCCGCGCGTCGACGTGGGGATTCTCCGCACCGGCCACTACACCGACAATTTCGTCGGCTTGAGCTTCGAGCAGGACGGGATGCCGGCGGATGTCGAGGAGGCGTACGGCCGGATGGGGATGCGCGACCGCGACAACTTCTGGTGGCGCGACATGGCGCTGCAGGACGCCGGGTGGACGTACGAGTTCCTCGACGGCGCGCTGCTGTCGCATCCGGACGTGCGCGCCGACGGGGTCAGCGTGCAGGAGTCGGGGCCGGGATATCGGGCGCTCGTCGTCTTCCAGGAGACATTGGCCCTTGAAGCGGCACGAGAGGTGCTCCGCCTGGCCGAGCTCGGCCTGCCGGTGGTCTTCGTGGACGGCGCCGAAGAACTGGTCTGTCTGACACGCGACGAGTTCCGACGCCACCGGGCGGCGGCGCTGCGCACCCCCGGCCACGATGGACGAGACGCCGAGCTGGCCGACGTGGTCGCGCGGACCAAGGCGCTCGCGAACGTCCGTGTCGCCGCCGATCCCTCTCAGACGCTCGCCCAGCTTCGCGCCCTCGGGGTCGAATCCCGCACCGAGGTGATCGCGGGCCCCCCGACCGTTCTCACGCGACTCCGCGAGGAGGGCGACCTTCTGCACCTCTACCTGTACAACTACCGCTACCTCGACGCGGAGGCATCCGAGACGACCGTCCAGGTGCCCGGGGAGGGCGCCGTCTTCCGCCACGACCCCTGGCGCGGGACGCTCGACGAGTGGGCCCAGGCGTGCTCGGACGGCGGGCGGACCGCCGTGACGGTGGAGCTCGCGCCGGGAGAGACGGCCCTGTTCACCATCGATCGGGGAGCGTCGCCCCGTGCCGACACTCCCCGCATGTCCCACGTCGAGCGGGGCACGATCGACAGCTGGAAGATCCGCGTGGAGAGCTGGGACGCGGGACCCGTCGACATCGTGGAGCAGGACCGGGGGCGTGGCTACCGGACCGTGGAGTGGCGACCGACGACCCGTGTGGAGGTGATCGAGTGCCACTCCACCGAGCTCGCCCCCTGGCATGCGCTCGCCGAGGTCGGCCCGGAGGTGTCGGGCGTCGGTGAGTACGAAGCGTCGTTCGTGGTCGCCGCTGCCGACCTGCGCGCGAAGCGCCTCGTGCTCGATCTCGGATCGACCTCCGGAGGCCGGGGATCCGTCCGGGTGAACGGCGCGACGCCCCGGGGATTCGACACCTCTCGGCCGGTCGTCGACATCACCGATCACGTCCACGAGGGCCTCAACTCCGTCGTCGTGCGCGTGGCCAGCTCGCTGAACAATCGGCTGCTGGCCCGCGGCTACTACGATGAGATTCCGGACCGCCCGGCGATGCGCCGGGGAGTCGATCGGTGCGTTCAGACGTCGGTCAGACCCTACGGATTGCAGGGACCGGTACGGCTGCTGGCGGAGGTGCCGCCCGCCGGATGACTGAGGCGAAGGGAGAGGCTTGCGCGTGACGCCGCCAGCTGCCTCTCATCGCGACTCCCACCAGCACGCGGGGCTGGAGCGAACCGACATGCGCCGGTCCATGGGCCGGTTCGTGGACTGGGCCACCGACATCCGCCTGCGCCGCAGCGTCATGCGCGACTGCGGGTTCCCGTCCGACAACGTCATCGAGTTCCTCGTCGTGAACCAGCTCACCTACAACGGGCCCATGCGTCCCATCGACCTGGCCAACGCCTTGAGCCAGTCGAAGACGAACATCAGCAAGGTGCTCAACCGCGTGGAGGACCTCGGCCTCATCGAGCGCGTCCCGGCGGCCGATGACGGCCGCGGCGTGCTCGTCGTCCTGAGCGACGAGGGTGTGGAACTGGGCGCCCGCATCCTCGCGCGGATGGCTCGCGACGTCGACTCGGTCTTCGAGCTCTGGGATGCCGACGACGTCGAGACCCTGCAACGACTGCTCGCGCGCCTCGTCCACGACCTCGACGCCGACGCCTCGGCCCGCGGCAGAACGGGTCGCTAGGTCAGGAGGCCCTGGCGTCGGTGATCTCGCGGCGTCTTCGG